>JASBTR010000211.1 GCA_030148325.1 Gammaproteobacteria bacterium | reverse complement strand
ACGCCCTGCACATACCGCAGAACCACCTGAAAACCCGGCTGCAGGAACTGGACAAGTACAAAGACAGGGCTATTATTGTTAGCTGCCGCTCCGGCAGCCGTTCAGGACAGGCCTGCGCCCTGCTGAAAAAACAGGGCTTTGGCTCACTCTACAATCTGGCCGGTGGCGTCATGGCCTGGCAGAGCGCCGGGCTTCCCCTGATAAAAAAATAGAATAAAACCAAACATACAGAACTTGAGCAACGAGAATACCTATGCCTGACGTAACTATTTATACAACTCGCTTCTGCCCCTATTGCGTACGCGCCAGGGCGCTGCTGGATAGCAAGGATATCCACTATACCGAAATCGCCGTCGATACGGACTACGAACAGCGCAGCATCATGGAACAGCGCAGCAACCAGACCAGCGTGCCTCAGATTTTCATCGATGAGCAGCATATTGGCGGCTGTGACGATCTGCACGCCCTCGAAGCTACCGGTGAACTGGACACCAGACTGGCGGGGTAACGACCATGACGGAATCCCTGCACATCGTCTGCCCGAATTGCGGAGGCATCAACCGGGTACCGGCAGCAAAGCTGAGCGCAGGCGGTAAATGCGGCAAATGTCATCAGCCCCTGTTTAACACTGAACCCGTCAACCTCAATGCCGGGAATTTTGCCCGCAGCATTGAAAAAAATGACATTCCGGTGCTGGTTGATTTCTGGGCGCCCTGGTGCGGCCCCTGCAAAATGATGGCGCCCGTCTTCAAACAGGCCGCCCAGCAACTGGAACCCCGGATTCGGCTAGCCAAGGTAAACACCGAAGAAGAACAGGCGCTGGCCGCACAATACAATATTCGCAGTATTCCCACTCTGGCTATTTTCCACCAGGGCCGGGAAGTTGCGCGCATGGCCGGGGCGCTGGATTTGCCCAGCCTGATTAGCTGGGTGAACCAGCAAATTTGACTCACGCCATGCCAGCAGCCGACTAATCTGGTAATATTCCCGCCACGATAAAAGCGGATACTTTGCTATTTCCATTCAACTCTCAATTAAAAGAAGATAAAAACCATGGCTGACACTGAAAATCAGGGCAACGGACAGGACGCCCCTGAGCAACAATTTGCAATCCAGAAAATTTACGTTAAGGATCTTTCTTTCGAGTCCCCCAATGCCCCGGCGGTATTCACCTCGGATTTCCAGCCCCAGGTAAACGTGGAGCTGAACACCAACGGCCATAGCATTGGCGAAGATATTTATGAAGTGGTGCTTTCCATCACCGTCACCGTGAAACAGGGTGAAAACACCGCCTATCTGGTAGAAGTCCAGCAATCCGGTATTTTCAACATTCAGGGTATGCCGGAAGATCAGCTGGCCGGGATGCTGGCCGTATTCTGTCCTTCGATTATTTTCCCCTACGCCCGCGAAGCTATTTCCGACGTTGTCACCCGCGGCGGGTTCCCGCAGTTGCTATTGGCGCCGGTCGATTTCAACGCCATGTATGCCCAGCATCTGGAACAGCAAAAGGCGCAGCAGGCGACGCACTGATCAACCATGACCCGGCCCCACTACCGCATTGGCGTACTGGGCGCCGGTTCCTGGGGAACCGCGCTTGCCATGCTCCTGGCCGGCAACGGCCACGCTGTTCAACTCTGGACGCACCGCCCCTCGCGCGCCGAAGAAATGACGCAGGCGCGGGAAAATAGCGCCTACCTGCCGGGGTTGTCCTTCCCTGACTCACTCGAAATCAGCGCCAATCTGGCCGACGTGCTGAGGCATGCCGAGATCCTGCTGATCGTCGTCCCCAGCCATGTCTTTCGCCAGACACTCACGGCGATCAAGCCCCTGCTGCAAAAGAAACATAAGCTTGCCTGGGCTACCAAGGGCCTGGAGCCCGGCAGCCACAAGCTGCTGCACCAGCAGGTGAAAGAGGAACTGGGCGAGGCCATCGGCGGCGCCGTCGTTTCCGGCCCCACCTTTGCCCGCGAAGTGGCGCAGAAACTGCCCGGCGCAGTAACGGTTGCGTCAAAGGATGCGGCTTTTGCTCGGCAACTGGCCGAAGCCCTGCACGCCGACTATTTTCGCGCCTATACCGGCAGCGATGTTGTAGGCGTAGAAGTCGGCGGGGCGGTGAAAAACGTGCTGGCAATAGCCGCCGGCGCCGCTGATGGTCTGGGATTCGGCGCCAATGCCCGCGCCGCACTGATCGCGCGCGGACTGGCGGAAGTCACCCGTCTCGGTGTCGCACTGGGCGCACAGACGGAAACCTTTACCGGCCTCACCGGCCTCGGCGATCTGGTGCTGACCTGCACCGACAACCAGTCCCGCAACCGCCGCCTGGGTCTGGCCGTCGGCCAGGGCAGGGACATCCAGCAGGCGATGAAAGACATCGGTCAGGTGGTGGAAGGCGTCAACACCTCCCGCGAAGTCCATACCCTGGCGCAGAGTCTGGGCGTGGATATGCCTATCACCGAACAGATCTGCAAGGTGCTGCACCACGGCCTGTCACCAAAAGACGCCGTGCAGGCGCTGATGGAACGGGCCATTCGCGCCGAGCATGATTAAAATGATGGGTTTCGCTTTGCTCTACCCATCCTACCCTTTTTTCAGCCACCCGTAAGATGGGTAGAGCAAAGCGAAACCCATCAACCCTTTACGAAACGCTGCTCGAGCCGCTGTAACAGCCGCGCCATCGGTCCCTGCGACAACAACAGACCAATGAAAACGCCGGTGGTATTTGCCACCATGTCGGCATGAGAATAGGTGCGCACCGCTGTCATGCTCTGCAACACTTCCAGCAATACACCCATCAGGATAAATGCCAGCATCAACACCAGGCGCGGCTTTAGCTGAATATAGATCTGTGCAAACCAGCCCATGAGCAGACCATAGGCCAGGAAATGTCCGGCCTTGTCGCCGTTATCGATACCGGTGTCGAGCGGTTCAGGCGTCAATGACAGATACCAGATCAGGGCGATCAGCAGGGCGCCCAGAGCAAGCCAGAGTTTGGTATATTTCAGTTGCGGATTCATTTACAGAAAAAGCGCCAGCAGCATACTACCCAGCAGCAGCCGATAAATCACAAAGGGCAGCATGCCCATGCGCTCCAGCAGCTTAAGGAAAAAATGAATACCGGTATAGGCGGTAAGCATCGATAATCCCACACCCAGCCCCAGCCCCAGCCAGTCCACCGCCTCGCCACTTTCGATCAGCTTCAGGGTGTTATAGCCCCCGGCCATAATGATAATAGGCACCGACAGCAGGAAGGAAAAACGTGCCGCCGCTTCACGGGTCAGGCCGACCAGTAACGCCGCGGTCATGGTAATGCCCGAGCGCGAAGTGCCCGGGATCAGCGCCAACGCCTGCGCCAGGCCGATGATAAGCACATCCTTCCAGTTGATGCTGTGCTCATCACGATGACGTGATCCCCTGACGTCGCCGAGCCAGAGCAGGAGGCCAAAGCCAATCGTGGTTGCCGCGATAACCAGCGGCGAACGCAACTCGCTATTAATAAAATCGTTGAACAGCAGGCCCGCCAGCGCCGCAGGAAGCGTAGCCCAGCATACCGCCCAGGCCAGCCGGCTCTCGCCCACCAACTGCCGTAGCGCGATTGAGCGCAGCCAGTCCCTGAGCATGGCCGATAGCTCCCTGCGAAAATAAATCACCACCGCGATCAGCGTGCCCACATGCATCGCTACGTCAAAAGCGAGCCCCTGATCCTCCCAGTCGCTCAGTACCGGAACCAGAATCAGGTGAGCCGAACTGGAGATAGGCAAAAATTCGGTAAACCCCTGAACCAGCGCCAGTACGATAATCTGAATCAACGACATTATTACAACTTCCTCATTATTGTTTTAATCTCTACGGGTTTAATTCCCCACAGCTTGCTGTGATTAATATTAACCGCCAGGACGCCAAGTTTTAGCCAAACAATTCCTGGCGTCCTTTGCGTCCTGGCGGTTCAGATTGTTCCTTCGAGTAATACCCCGTAGTACGTATGAAAAACCATTAACCATGACAAATCGATAACTCTACCAGATCAAGTCGAATAGAATTGCACTAATCAGAAGCATATCGTCACGATAAAGTCATAACCGATCACGCATATCCTGCAGCATGAACCCCGGCAAGGAGGTATTGCAGTTTTTTACCAGTCCCATGACCTTGAAGGTTTCCCCCATTTCCTGGGGCAGGGTGAGCTTTTTGATCTGGCTGCTGTATTCAAGCAGGCTCAGGGGATCCGTTTCTCCGGCCAGCCAGTCGGTGATACCACTGCCCAGCAAAAAGTGCGCCTGGGTCGTGTAGCCTGCCACGTTCAGGCCGGCATCCAGTGCGGCATCAGCAATCGCGGTAAAATCCACATGCGCAGTGATATCCTGCAGGCCCGGATAATAAAACGGATCCTCATGCATACGGTGTCGATAGTGGCAACTCAGGCTGCCCTGATTTCGCTGCGCATGGTAGTACACGGATCGCGCCTGACCGTAATCCAGCAACAGCATCATGCCTGAAGTTAAACTTTTTGCGGCTGTTTTGACCCAGTCCTCGGCGGCAAACAGGATTTCAGAGATATAGCCTTCAGCCAGGCGGCTGTCATTTTCCTGTTCGATCTGCTGTACGCGGCTGATCACTCTTTCGTTGTCCCGCTCCCCTGCCTGCCAGACAAAATGATCGTCTCTGTGCGCAACACACAATTCTCTGGCAATGCCGCCCCGCACCACGAAACGATGCGCGGGCAGGGCATCGAGCAGCTCATTGGCAAGGATCACGCCACTGAACTTCTTCTCCAGGCTATCGCACCAGTGAACCCTCGCAGCCAGTTCCGGTACGCGCTGGTTAATTGTCTGCTGCTGGCGCTGGCGCAGTTCAGCACTGAGCTCCAGAATGCGGTATTGCGCAGGCAGGGCATTATCCGCCGCCAGCTGCGCCAGGATCTCCGCCGCCATCACGCCGCTACCGGCCCCTACCTCCAGTATCTCGCCACACTCGACATCGGCAAGGATCGGCTGAATCGCTCGCGCCAGGGTACGGGAAAACAGCGGCGAGAGCTCCGGTGCGGTGACAAAATCCCCCGCTTCTCCCAGCTTGCGGCAACCGGCGCTATAATATCCCAGCCCCGGCTCATACAGCGCCATGTCCATATAGCGCCAGAAGGGTAGCGAGCCGCCCGCCGCCATCGCCGCCACGAGTCGCGCCGACAATTCCGCGCTCAGGGCCTGCGCCTCAACAGAGGGTGCCGGCAAGGAGGGCAGTGATTTCTGTGCCGCACGCAGGCGGGCGGAAAAATCATCGCTGGGCCTGATCATATAGCGGTGTTTTGTCCTGTTGATCTGGGTTACAGTGGGGTACTGGCAGGAGGATACCACAGGCATGCTTGGCAATAAGGTTGTATTGATCACCGGCGCTGCTCACCGCATTGGCGCCAGCACCGCCCAGCTACTACACGCAGAGGGCATGAACCTGGTGCTGCATTACCGCAGCTCACGCGACGCCGCACAGAAGCTGCAGGAAAAATTGCTGGAAAAGCGGCCTGATTCCGTCATTCTGGTGCAGACCGACCTGCACAAAATCGACAACCTGCCGGCGCTGGTCAAGGAAGCCACCGACGCCTGGGGGCGTCTGGATGTGTTGATCAACAATGCCTCCACCTTTTATCAGACGCCCATTAACAGGGCCACTGAAAAGCAGTGGGACGATCTGATGGGCACCAATCTCAAGGCGCCCTTTTTCCTTTCCAAAGCCGCCGCGGCACAACTGAAAAAAAACCAGGGTTGCATCATCAACATGGTGGATATTCACGCCGAGCGCCCGCTCAAGGCCTATCCCATTTACAGCATGGCCAAGGCCGGTCTGGTCATGATGACGCGCGCGCTGGCCAGTGAGCTTGGCCCTGAAGTCCGGGTCAACGGGGTCGCGCCGGGCGCCATCCTGTGGCCGGAAAATATCGACGACATCACCAAGCAGCGCATCGTCTCCCGCACCTTCCTCAAGCGCAAGGGCGAACCCAACGACATTGCCAGCGCCATCCTCTATCTAATTCGGGATGCCCGCTATATGAGCGGGCAGATACTAACTATCGACGGCGGCCGCAGCCTGAATTCCTGACCTGCCTCATCACCTTGCAACTGGCGTATATCTTTAACTTTCGGAGAAGAGCCATGCACCATCTTTCGGCAAAAATATCTATTTTCATTTTATTTTTTATTTCCGGCGTATCGCTCGCCGAAACCATCCAGACCGGCGACTGGACGGTTGATTATACGGATACCTTCAGCGAAGCCTATACCGAAAACGCGGCAGGGAAATCTATCGGTTTCTGGTGTGGCACAGAAGAAAATAACTGTTTTTTCTACCTGCGCACAAATACCGCCTGCAAGGAAAACAGCACGACGGTCATTCCGGCAAAAACCGATGCCGGTGAAACGGAGATCGAACTACTCTGTCGTAAAATTGCCCATGACGGCGATTTCCACTATCTCTATTTCTTTACCGATACAGAACGCACCCGGACCCTGCTGGAAGAACGTCTCTATATTGAAATATCTCTGCCGGATATGGGCACGGAAACCTTCAGTTTGAAAGGGTCAAAGCTGTCTATTCGCAAGGTAGATGCGTTAGCGGGAAAATAAAAGTTCAACCGGCCACAGCGCCTGGCTGGACTTGTCGTAGTTTTCCCACAGTTCCGCCATGCTCTGTCCACTGAGCGGGTGACGGAATGTCGGGGCAAGCTCCGCCAGCGGCCAGAGCACAAACGCGTTTTTTGTTATTTCATCACGCGGGATCTGCAGACCGTTTTCGTTTACGACCAGATCATCATAAAGCAGCAGATCCAGATCCAGCGTACGCGCGGAAAAGCGGGGACCATCGCGCAAACGACCGTGTCGATCTTCGATCTCATGCAGCACCGCCGATACCGCCTGCACGCTTTCATCGGTATCCACGCCCGCCACCATGTTGAGAAAATTATCGCCCGCAAAACCCACGGCCTCGCTCTCATACACCGATGACAGCATCACTTCGCCATAATGCCGGCGTAATTCCGCCACCGCGAGACGCACATGCTTTTCAGCCTCAATGTTACTGCCAATGCTGATATAAACCCGAGCCATGGCAGTTATAAATCAGGCCTGACGCCGCGCTCGATGATCACACCGACATCGCGTGCGCCACGCACAGCACCCTGCTTGTTCAGGCGCAGGCGCACCCAGGGCACGTTGAACTCGTCCAGGATAATCCCGGTAATCCGTTCCGCCAGCGTTTCCACCAGCTGGAATTCACTCTCACCGACAAAACCGATCAGGCGTTTGGCCACCGCCTTGTAGTTCAGGGTATCTTCAATGTCGTCACTGGCGGCGGCTTTGGCAATGTCAGTCGCCATTTCCAGATCCAGGCTCACCACCTGCCTGACCCGCCGCTCCCAGTCGTAGATACCGATAATAGTTTCAATGCGTAAATCGCTCAGGTAAATAATATCCATTTGTATAAGGTACTAGGGACGAGGGACGAGGGACAAGAAAAATCTTTTGTTCTTTCACCAGGGTCTGTTGATCTTTCAGATGTTAGGCTGATTTTGAGGAAATTTTAGTCCTGACAGGGCATTTTTTACGTATCAATGCACTCCATTGATAGTAAAAAATAACGCAGGCAGGGCTAAAATTAGCCAAAATCAGACAATAGATGAAAGATCAACAGACCCTGGTAAGGGGTGCGGAGTCAAATTTGACACCGATCCGCTGAACATTTTGCTGGATCTTTGCGCTTTTCCCCTTGTCCCTCGTCCCTCGTCCCTAGTACCTTATGTCCATGGACATAATTGATTACTGCCTGATCGTCGGCGCTTACCTGTTCGGCTCCATTTCCACCGCCATCATCGTCTGCAAACTCATGGGCCTGCCCGATCCCCG
>JASBTR010000210.1 GCA_030148325.1 Gammaproteobacteria bacterium | reverse complement strand
AGTGCTGCTGCAGCAGGCTTGCGGTTCTGGCCCGATCCGGGCCCACCGCCATCGGACAACCACAGCGCCGTGAAATCAGAATGGCTTCATCACCCACCATCACCGGATCAGCATCAGGGCGCACCTGCTGCGGCCAGCTCCTGGCCTTACCACCATAACCACGGCTGATGATACCGGGTGAGTAACCGGAACGTTTCAGTAGCTGCGCGATATGCACCACCACCGGTGTTTTGCCGGTCCCACCCACGGTCAGATTCCCCACGACAATGACCGGGACGCTCAGGCGGTGGCGCGTTAACAGGCCAATACCATAAGCCAGTCGTCGCATAAATGTTACGCTGCAATACAGCCAGGTCAGCGGTCTCAGCAACAGGGTCAACAGGTTGTTGTTATACCAGCTGTATTGAAGTGACTTTGCAAAGGACATAGTTTTTATACTTCAGTAAACTGCATACGATGCAGCGCCGCATAATTGCCGCCTTTCGCCAGCAGTTCTGCATGGCTGCCCATTTCGACAATACGTCCATGATCCATGACCACAATAACATCCGCTTGCTCAATCGTTGATAAACGGTGCGCAATCACCAGGGTGGTGCGATCCTGCATCAGTTGCTCCAGCGCGCTTTGAATAAATCGTTCCGACTCGGTATCCAGCGCCGAAGTTGCCTCGTCCAGAATCAGCACCGGTGCATCCTTGAGAATAGCGCGAGCGATGGCCAGACGTTGACGCTGTCCACCCGACAGTAGCACTCCGTTCTCACCGACGATGGTTTGCATGCCCTCGGGCAGTTTTTCGATGAACTCCAGCGCATGCGCCGCTTTCGCCGCTCGGCGAACATCTTCTTCGGTTGCCGATTCCAGCGCACCATAAGCAATATTATGCGCAATGGTATCATTGAACAACGTCACATGCTGGCTGACCAGGGCAATGTGCGAGCGCAGACTTTCCAGCCTTAACTCACGAATGTCGTGACCATCAAGCTGGATCTGTCCGCTATCAGGATCATAGAAACGCGGCAGCAGACTGACCAGGGTGGTTTTACCGGCGCCAGAGCGGCCCACAAAGGCGACATTCTGTCCCGGTTCAATCAACAGGTTGATGTCATGCAGGATCTCTTCCCCCTGCGGCGTATAGGCAAAATTAACCTGCCGGTATTTTATTTCACCACGCGCCCTGTCCAGCAGCTTGTTACCATCATCAATTTCGGGGTCGCGATCCAGAAAATCAAATACACTCTGGGCGGCGGCAATCCCCCTCTGCAACGTCGCATTGATGGTGGTCAGGCGTTTGGCATGCTGCATTAACAACAGCATGGCGGTTAGATAGGAACCAAATTCACCGACTTTCAGTTCCAGACGAAAGGCAAAGAAAATCATCAGTGCGAAGGCAATCGCGACAATGAACTGGATCACCGGCGAGCTCAGCGCATTGGTCACTGCCAGACGCAGGAACTGGCGACGATTGTGATTATTGATCTCGTCAAACTGACGAATTTCATAATCCTGCCCGCCAAAGATTTTGATCTCGCGATTGGCCTCGATGATTTCTTCTGAAACCGTGGAGACATTGCCCATAGACTTCTGAATGCGGTGGCTCAGCTTGCGAAACCGCTTGCTGACATACACCACCAGCCCGGCCAGCACCGGGGTAACCGCAATCAGGATCAGCGTTAGCCAGACGCTGTAGTACATCAGCATCATCAACAGCGCAATAATAGTCAGGCTGTCACGGATCAGGACCGTGATCACCGATGAAGACGCCTCCGCCAGCTGTTCCACGTCATAAACCATTTTCGACAGCAGCACACCGGAGGAGGATGTATCATAAAAGCTCACTGGCAGGCGCAGCAACTGGGTGAACAACTGCTTGCGCAAATCGCGAATCACGCTGCGGGCAACGAAGGCCATGCAGTAATCCGACAAAAAACTGCCGACGATGCGTACCGCAAAAATGCCGACAATGACCAGTGGGATCCATTGCAGCACGGTCGGATCTTTTTTCACAAAACCGTCATCGAACAGCGGCTGGATAATACGGGCAAAGGCGGCTTCGGTGGTGGCAAACAGGATCATGCCCAGAATCGCCAGGAAAAAAGCTTTCAGGTAGGGCCTGACATAGCGTAGTAAGCGGCGATAAACAGCAACGCCATCTGTATTCTGGAGGCTTTCAGACATGCGGATCAGTCGTTGGAGAGCCGGGTGGCAAAGGTGAGATGCACCAGCCCCAGCTGTCGGGCGGCATCCATTGCCAGCACTACGGCCTGATGCTTCGTATTGCGATCCGCACTGATAATCAGTTTGGGTTCGGTTTTGTCATTCCCCTGCCGGGCGCGAACTTCACGAATACCCTGTTTCAGGGTTTCAAGCCGACTGTCCTTGAGTTTACGCTGGTTGATGAAATAGCGCCCCTGACCATCGATGCTGATTTCAATCACAAACTTTTCATGCGGCGCTTCTTCACCACTGGACTCAGGCAACTCGATGCTGATCTCTGATTCCCGATTAAAGGTGGTCGAGACCATAAAAAATATCAGCAGCAGAAAGACCACATCGATCAATGGAGTCAGATTCAGCTCCAGTTCCTTTTCCCGCTTAGGCGCGAAATTCATGCTGCTTCATCCTGCCCGGCATCATCCTCACGGTCGCCGTGCATCACATCAACAATCTTCAGCGCTTCCTCTTCCATCACCAGCACCAGTTCATCCACACGGCCCCGGAAAAAGCGGTAAAAAATCAGACTTGGAATAGCCACCGACAGACCGGCTGCCGTGGTGATCAAGGCTTCGGAGATCCCGCCGGCCAGTACACCCGGATTACCAACGCCATGCGTCGTAATAGCGGCAAAGACCTTGATCATGCCTATCACTGTGCCCAGCAGCCCCAGCAGTGGCGTCACCGATGCAATCGTGCCCAGGGTATTAAGGTAGCGCTCCAGTTCCATGACCACCTGACGGCCGGTTTCCTCGATGGCTTCCTTCATGATTTCCCGCGGATGATTGCGGTTGACCAGCCCCGCCGCCAGGATACGGCCAAGTGGTGAATTTTTAGCCAGAGCATCGATATGCTCATCGTCCAGGGTAGCGCTCTTGTACCATTGCCAGACCTGGCCAACCAGGTGTCGGGGCGCAATACGCTTGTGTTGCAGAGACCAGAAGCGTTCACCAATAATTGCAAACGCAATTACAGAAGAAAGAATAATCGGCAACATCAGCCAGCCGCCAGCTTGAACCATTTCAAACACGTCTTTGAAATCCTTGATTTTTTTGATCGATGAGGAGAGAAACCAGCATTGCGGCTAACTTTAACAAAGTAACCGCATTGCCGAAAGGGTGCAGGTTCCCATTCGTGCGAATACAGGCTATACAATTCAGTCTTTTATGTTCGCAAATGAATAAAAACAGCCTGGGGTGGGCGACTGAAGGAAGTGCCTGTGGCGCACAGTGTTTGTGCTCACCTTAAACAACGCGACCGATGCGCTTCGTGCCTCAGCCGCATCCTACACAAATTCACATCATTTTTGCGATTCCAGAAATGGCCGTGGGTCTGCCGGAACAGCTGTGGCTCCAGTTCATGCTCTGGCTCAGACTTTTTGCCCCCCAGCGTAAAACGAATCGCGCCGGTTGCCGAGGTCGGGTACTCATGTATTTGCCGCAGGCGATACCGCGCCAGCACCGTTGGGTGGGGAAAACCGTAGCGATTTCGATAACCTACCGGAAACAGAACATAACGCGGCGATACGGCATTGATGAAAGCGGGCGTAGATGAGGTTTTACTGCCATGGTGCGGCGCCACCAGGATTTCCGCTCGCAACTCATCCCCGTACTTGCGTACAAGCTCGCGCTCGGCGGCTTTTTCGATATCCCCGCTTAGCAGCAGGCGCTGTCCACCCGCCTCTACCTGGAGCACGCAGGATCGATCATTGCGCCGCAGGCCGGTCGTCGCGGGAGGATGCAGGAAACGAAACGCGACCCCGTCCCAGTTCCACTGTTGCCCGGCATGACAGGGCTTGAGCCGCCGAATAATGCCTTTTTTCCTCATTTTTTGCAGATCGCTGCCCAATATTTCGGCTACTGGAACCACAGCCAGCAGCGCCATCGCGCCACCCAGATGATCATTGTCGGCATGGCTCAGGATCAGGCGGTCAATCTGACTGATACCCTGAGCATGCAGAAATGGAATCAACACCGCATCGCCCATGTTGAAATTCGGACCGGAGCGCGCCCCGGTATCAAACACCAGCACGTGATGCTGTGTCTGCACCACCGCCGCCAGTCCCTGTCCCACATCCAGCAGGGTGAAACGGGCTTCACCCGGCATGAGCAGTTCAAAGTGGGCAAACAGCACCGGCAATAGCATCACCCCACCCAGCCAGCGAGCCGGTATGCCTTTTGGCGCCAGCAACCAGAGCATACCCAGAACACTTAGCCCCAGCGCAGGCAGGGACAACAATGATGCTGACCAGGTGGCAAAAGGAAAATCCGCTAACCAGGACAGATAATCAGCCAGTCTCTGCAACAGCCAGGCCGCCAGCAAAATCACGGGGGTTGCCCACTCCGGGTCGAGCAACAACAGTACACTGCCCAACAGACTCAGGGGCGCGATCAACAGGCTCACCAGTGGAATGGCGATGATATTCGCCACAGGTGCTATCAGCGATACCTGCTGAAAGAACAACAACAGCATTGGCATTAGCCCCAGCGTCACCCACCACTGCGCGCGCCACCACTGCCGCCACCTGCCCCAACCGCCGGCGCGTGCGGCCAGTCCATAGACAATCACCCAGACAGCAAGAAACGAAAGCCAGAAACCGGCCGACATCACGGCCAGCGGATCGACTATCAATACCGCCAGCAGGGCCAGCGCCAACGTGCGGCCCGGGCTAAGATGCCGATTGAAAATGATGCTCAGCATGACCACTGAGAGCATGATCAGGGCGCGTTGCGTGGGAATGGAAAAACCCGCCAGCGCTGCATAGACCAGTGCCGCCAGCATCGCGCCCCCGGCCGCCGCCTTCGGCGCCGGGCAGTACAGCATCAAACGCGCGGAAAAATACCCGCTTAAATGCCAGGCTCGGTTCAGCAGCAGAAACATCAGGCCGGCTATCAGCCCCACATGCAAACCGGAAATGGCAACCAGATGGCTGGTGCCTGTCTGCCGCAACCATTGCCACTGCGTCGGTGTGATCTGGCTGCGTTCACCAATGGACAGCGCCAGCAACAGGCCTGTACTCTCCCCATCCGCCGTAATCCGGGTAATAAGGTCGCGGATTCTCTCCCGTAGACGAAGAATTAAGTAACTTGAAGAGTACGCCGTTACTATTTGATTTTTATCTGATTTTCTTATATAACCTGTGGCGCGAATTCGATGTTGAAACAGCCAGCCTTCGTAATCGAAGCCGCCGGGATTCATCAGTCCCTGTGGCCGCTTCAGGCGAACTTTCAACTGCCAGCGTTGCCCTGCATGCAGATTCTCAGACCTGCCCGCACGGTACCAGCTCAGGCGCACTCGCCCCGGTGAGGGGTAGCTCTGCCCCGCCTGGGACAGGCTTTCGATTTCGAATTCAAACCGGGTGCGGCGAGAATTTCGCTCCGGTACGCTGACGACTACGCCGGAGATCAGCACATCCCGGCCTTCGAGTTCCGCCGGCAATGACCGACCGAGAACCAGTTGCGCCTGCAGCAATGCCCAGCAGATACCGGCCAGCAGCCAGCCCAGGAGGCGCCAGTGGCCCGGTAACAAAACAGCTGGCGGAAGGGCAAATAGCAGTAAAATAGACCACTCTATGGCAGGCAGAACCTGGAACCACTGGAGTAAGAGAATCCCGGCCAGAAAAGCCAGAACACCAGAACGAAGGGGGAATCCTGAACGCATATTTTCATCCTTGAAGATTTGCGTTAAAAAATTTATATGCTGGTAATAAAAAACAGCGCCAGATCAATTACACTATGCGCAGTTCATAGGTTAGTTTTTAAGGAATTTTCCCTTTGTAGGGCATATTTTAACCCGCCGATGGACTTTTTTCTGACGCTGTGGTCGGATAAATCCGACCCTACAAATAAAAATCAGGCATTAAGAACTAATGATGCGCGGTTACGTTACACCCTGTTACGAACTTTAAACAAATATACCAATAAACATTTCTGCAATGCCGAAAAAATTTATTAAACGTTACATGCCGGATCATAACAAGGTTCGCAATCACCCCCAGCTCAATCGCTTTTTCGGCTCCCTGCTCCACGATCCCAACCTGCTGCACCTGAATCGACGCTCAGTATCCGGCGCATTTGCCGTCGGCCTGTTCATGGCTTTTGTCCCGGTGCCCTTTCAGATGCTGCTAGCCGCCGCCGGCGCCATCTATTTCAGAACCAATCTGCCCATCGCCGTCGGCCTGGTCTGGGTTTCCAACCCGGTCACCATGCCCCCTCTGTTCTATTTCTGCTACAAGGTCGGCACATGGATATTACAGGAACCGGTGCAACATATTGAATTTGTGCTCTCGAGCGACTGGCTGATGACCGAACTTGCCGAAATCTGGCAACCCTTTCTTCTCGGATGCTTTACCGTCGGCAGCCTCAGCGCCATCATTGGCGCCACCGTCATCCGCCTGCTCTGGCGTCTGCATGTTATCCGTCACATAAAACAACGCCGCTTACGAAGGAAAAAAGGCTGATTTCGACAGGACGCGTTCAACGGCGGTTTACAAACACCTCGGTCCGCCCCTGTTCGTCAAAGCTGATGACGTCATAGGCTTCCCTGATATCCCCTTTTTCCATACCCGGCGTACCGACGGGCATACCGGGCACCGCAATGCCCTTTATATTCGGCCGCGTCAGTAACAGGCGTTTGATGTCCCGATCCGTTACATGCCCCTCAACCACGTAGCCATCGATGACGGCCGTGTGGCAGGCTGCAATTTTTTCCGGTACAGCGTATTTTTTCTTCCAGGCATACACATCCTGGGTATTTATCGCCTCAACCCGATAACCCCTGCCTTTCAGATAATCAACCCACTTGGTGCAACAGCCACAATGCGGGCTTTTATAAACCACAATATCTTTCGCCAGTTCCGCCTGTGCGCTTAAAAAGGGTAATAGCGCAAGAATCAGGGGTACCCATACAACTTTTTTCATTATCAACTCCTGTAGTAAAATTTACTGTTACCGGATTAATAAACCACTCCGCTGCAAGCAGACGGGGTATTACGCAGGTTCGCATTCATGCGAACGCGAAACCCGGTAAATGACGCCTAATCATTCAAACCTGTTGATGAAGCAGGCTTTGTCTGTATACGCACCTCCGCATGCGGCTAAAGCCGCACACAATAGAAGTTCGCAAGCAAGCTATGCGAACTATTGTTCCTGATTCAGCCAGGCCATGAAGAGTTCATAGCCCAGCGCCAGAACAATCGCACCGACAAACAGGCCAAGAATGCCCGATAACAACAGGCCGCCAATGGCGCCTAACAGAATCACCAGCATCGGCGTTTTCATGCCGCGCCCAAGGAACAATGGTTTAAGAAACCCATCAATCATACTGACCAGCAGACTCCATATGGTAAAGATAACCGCAGGTGTGGTATCAGCAACATAAAAGACATAGCCAACTACCGGCCCCAGGATCAGGATCAACGGCAATTGTGCAACAGCAACAATCAGAACCAGAATAGTCCAGAAGCCCCAGCCCGGCACATCCATAAGGTACATACCGATTCCCGCCAGCACCGCCTGCAGAATCGCGATGCCCAGCACGCCCTGAGCGACATTCTGGATAGTCGCACCGACAAGATCAGCAAATTGCTGCCCCTGCTTATCGCCAGTGAGCCGTTTGAATATTTTTAGTGAGAAGTCATATGCGCCACTGGAGCCGGCAAGCAGGATGCCTGAAATAAAGATCGACAGAATAAACTGCAATATGCCGCCACCCGCACCGGCCACAGCAGAAATAAGCACCTGCCCCACCTTTTTAATTTCAGATCGGTA
>JASBTR010000207.1 GCA_030148325.1 Gammaproteobacteria bacterium | reverse complement strand
AGCAGGGCGCAGGCCTGTCCTGAACGGCTGCCGGAGCGGCAGCTAACAATAATAGCCCTGTCTTTGTACTTGTCCAGTTCCTGCAGCCGGGTTTTCAGGTGGTTCTGCGGTATGTGCAGGGCGTTGATGATGTGGCCGTTGAGGTACTCGCCGTCTTCTCGTATGTCGAGCACCACAGCATTGTCATGGTTGATCATCTGGATAGCCTGGGCAGGCGTGGTCGTTTTGAAGCCGCGTAGACGGCTGCCCAGCAGATTGTTAGCCAGCATCGCCAGGATCACGATCAGCGCGCCAAACAGCAGCAGGTTATTGGAAATAAAAGTTATTATTTGTTCCACGGTATATCCGGGCTATTGATTGTGAGAGAGCGGACGTTATACGCCACAGGAACCGGCGGGCTTGAAGCCGAGCTTTTTCAGCAGGAATTCCGGTGGGCAAAAGCGGGTGACACCGCTCTGGAGCAGGTTAAAGCCGATAAAAGCGGTAAACCAGAGCCAGTTGCTGCTCTGATACAGTGGGCTGGCTTCCATCCCGAGTGTGAGCGAAAGCAGGATAAAACTGCCGGCCATGATGCGGATAATGCGTTCGATATTCATATTGAGTGCCTTTAAAGAATTATAAAATTAAAAACTGTGAGCATGTGTTGGGCCGGCAACACGGGATTTCAAGGTGCTGGAAATGGAAACTTCGTTAAGCGACAGTTGCCCGGGAGCCTGAGTTTTATCGGTCAAATAAATTCAGGGGGCTATTCCTGAACCTGAATCGTGTTTTGGTTCGGGCTTATTACTTCAGTGGGGTCGGTGCAGAAAACCTGGCGCATCATGTCAATCAGGCGCAGGGTGCGTTCGTCACCGACACGATAATAGACACGATTGGCGTCCTTGCGGGAGTCGAGAATGCCCTTGTCGCGCAGGATCGCCAGATGCTGAGAAATATTGCTCTGTGAGGTGCCGACACTTTCCACGATATCCTGTACGCTGATTTCCTTGTCGCCCAGGGTGCAGAGGATTTTTAGTCGCAGGGGGTGCGACATGGCTTTTAGCGAGCGAGAAGCCCGATCGATATCTTCATCGCGAGTTATCAGGATGGTTGGATCAACATTCATAGGATCGACCTTGTTATACATATTTAATACCCATGTTGCAGCACAGAGTGAGTTCGTATTAAAGCTTCCGCTGCCCTTTATTAACAAAACATTATACAATTATGCTGCGTTTGAGAAGGGTTTTTATACGAAAACCCTGTTTTTTTATCTGATACTGGATGCGGGCGCCTGATTTGCACTGATAATGGCTATTTGGGACAATCCGCGCCGATAAGATCTGGAATAGTTCCAGTATCACAATAATTTACTATCTATTTGCCAACTACGCTTATGTCACTGATTCCAAAGCCCATGGTTCTACTTATCCTCGATGGCTGGGGTTATTCGGAGGAGCCGGAGGGTAACGCCATCCTGCATGCCAAAAAACCGAACTGGAATGCTATGTGGGAAAATTATCCTCACACCTTCATTCATGGGTCGGGCGCAGAAGTCGGGCTGCCTTCGGAACAGATGGGCAATTCTGAAGTGGGACATCTGAATCTGGGCGCCGGGCGGGTGGTTTATCAGGAGTTTACCCGGGTCAGTCGCTCGGTGAAAACCGGCTCCTTTTTTACTAATCAGACTCTGGTGGATGCGGCGGACATGGCGCGGGAGAATGGCAGGGCGCTGCATATTCTTGGCCTGCTCTCACCGGGCGGTGTGCACAGCCACGAAGATCATATTCACGCTATGGCTGAGCTGGGCGTGCGCCAGGGGGTCGAAAAAGTATACGTACATGCGTTCCTGGACGGCCGTGATACCGCGCCCAGGAGCGCGCGCGAATCTATCGAAAAAATGCAGGCCGTGTTCGATCGCGTGGGGGGTGGGTGTTTTGCTTCTATCATTGGTCGTTATTACGCCATGGACAGGGATCATCGCTGGCCGCGTATTCAGAGCGCATATGATTTGATTACCCAGGGCAAGGGTAAATTTCAGGCAAAAACCGCCATGGCCGGACTGGATATGGCTTACGAACGCGGCGAGACCGATGAGTTTGTCCAGGCTACCGCCATTGTCGGCGATGAGGGTACGCCGATCCGGGTAGAAGACGGTGATGTCATTGTGTTTATGAATTTCCGCTCCGATCGGGCCCGGCAAATCACCCGACCCTTCATCGAGCCGGATTTCGACTGCTTCGAGCGTGAAGTGACGCCGAAACTGGGGCAGTTTGTCAGTCTCACTGAATATAATTCAAAGTACGATATTCCGGTGGCCTACCCGCCTGAGCGCCTGCGGAATGTGTTCGGCGAGTATATTTCTCGTCTGGGGCTGCACCAGCTGCGGATTGCCGAAACTGAAAAATACGCCCATGTCACGTTCTTTTTCAATGGCGGGCGCGAAGAGCCGTTTGATTTTGAAGATCGCATTCTCATTCCTTCTCCGGATGTGCCCACCTATGATCTAAAACCGGAAATGAGCGCACCGGAAGTCACCGACAAGCTGGTCGAGGCGATAGAAAGTGACAAGTACGATGTCATCATCTGCAACTACGCCAATCCTGATATGGTGGGCCATTCCGGCAACTTCGAAGCTACGGTCAGGGCTATTGAATATCTGGATCTCTGCCTTGGCCGGGTTAAGGATGCGGTGCTCGGGGCGGGTGGCGAAATGCTGATCACCGCCGATCACGGTAACGCCGAGAAAATGATGAGTACGCAAACCGGGCAGGCGCACACGGCGCACACTTCAAATGTGGTGCCCTTGATCTATGTGGGGCGGCCGGCAAAGTTCGAATCGCGCGGCGCGCTGTCGGATATTGCCCCGACCATGCTCTATCTCATGGGCCTGGAAAAACCGGGCGCGATGACCGGTCATTCCCTGCTGGAGCTGGAAGACTGAAGCGGCTGCTCGCCAGTCTGCTGATTTTCAACCTCCTGTTTTTGTTTGTGGGCGCCATACAGGCGAGCCCGCTTAGTAACGCGGAACGCCAGGCCAGGACTGAGGAACTGGCCCGCCTGCGCGACCGGATCCAGTCGCTGCGCGATGAGCTTGCCGAAACCCGCAGCCTGCACGATTCCGTACAGCACACCCTGAGCAGGATCGAAATCCGCATCAGCCGTCAGTCGCGCAGCCTGCGTCAGCTTTCCCGCAAACTTAAAAAGCGAAAGAAAAAGCTGGCGTCGCTTAAAAAAGAGCGGCGCAGTGAAGAGCAGAAACTGGCGGCACAGCGGGCACTGCTGGCGAGGCAGGTTCGATCGGCCTTTATGATCGGGCGGCAGGAATATCTCAAACTGATACTCAATCAGGAAGATCCGGCGCTACTGGGCCGTACCCTGGTGTATTACGATTATTTCAACCAGGCGCGCAGTGAGCAGATCAGCCGGGTGCAGGCGGCGCTGGAAAACATCGAAAACCTCAGTCTCGCGATCAGCGCAGAGACAAAAAAACTGCGCCAGACACAGGCAAAACAGCAGGCGGAGAAAAAAGCACTGGAAAAAACCTACCGTGATCGTGCGTTGGTGCTGGCGCGCCTGAACCGGGATATCAGGAGCAAGGATCAGCAGTTGGCGCAGATGGCCGCCGATGAAAAACGGCTACGGGATTTGTTGCAGGCCATTAACGAAGCCATGCCGGATATTTTTGCCGAAGGTGGCAACCACAGGTCATTTATAGCTTACAAGGGCAAACTGGCGTGGCCGGTACGGGGCAAGGTAAGAAAACTCTACGGTAAACGGCGCAAGGCCGGAAAGCTGAAGTGGAACGGCGTTATGATCATGGCGGCAAAGGGGCGTGAGGTACATGCCATTTCTCATGGTCGGGTGGCCTATGCCGACTGGTTAAGGGGCTATGGCCTGTTGTTGATTATCGATCACGGCGATGGTTACATGAGCCTGTATGGCCATAACCAGAGTCTGTATAAGGAAACCGGTGACTGGGTGGAGGCCAACGAAATAATTGCTGAGGTAGGCAATAGTGGTGGACAACAGGCCAGCGCGCTGTATTTTGAGATCCGCCACAAAGGCAGGCCAACCAATCCGAGCCGCTGGTGTAGACGCAGCCGCCGGGGTTAATTTTTGCTGTGCTTGAATTATTCAGACGAAGACATATAAAAAGCGTGTCTGTTTTTATTCTTTATTGTAATATCAATCAGGTAAGGAACTTATATTATCAGGGATACTCTGATTAATTTTCCGCTTGTCCTGAGCCAGGCCCCCATTCGGCAAGCTTTGCAGGTTCGCCTGAAGGCGCGCCTGCAGGGGTGTTTCGCTGCAAGCAGCGTGGAATTAAACCCGTAGAGAGATTGATCAGAGATCCTTTTAAGAGAGGCCCGCTACCGGCCTGGAGACGTTATTTCATGAAATTATTCAACAAAAATTTTCTCATCCTGATGCTGGGTCTGATCATCGGTGTCTCGCTTGCCATTGGCCGGGGTGTGCTGGCTGACAGGGAAGCCGCATCGACACAGGGCGCCCTGCCGCTGGAAACCATTCGCGCTCTGAGTGAAGTTTTCGGCAAGATCAAGGAAAACTATGTTGAGGAAGTGAAGGACACCGAGCTGCTGGAAAACGCCATTCGCGGCATGCTCACCGGACTGGACCCCCACTCCTCCTATCTGGACGCCAAGGCTTTCGAAGAACTGCGGGTGGGTACCAGCGGCCAGTTTGGCGGGCTGGGTATTGTGGTGGGCATGGAAGACGGCTTCGTCAAGGTGATTTCGCCCATTGATGATACGCCGGCGCAACGCGCCGGGGTAAAATCCGGCGATCTGATTATTCGCCTGGATGACAAGCCGGTTAAGGGCATGGGGCTGGATGATGCGGTCAAGCTCATGCGCGGCAAACCCGGTTCGGAAATCAACCTGACCATTGCCCGTGAAGGCGTCGACAAGCCCCTGAGCATTAAAATCAAGCGCGATATCATCCGGGTCAAGAGCGTCAAGCACAAACTGCTGGAACCCGGCTATGGTTATGTGCGCATTTCGCAGTTTCAGGAACGCACCGGCGGTGATTTGCGTAAGGCCATTTCCGAGATGAAAAAGGAAAGCGGCGGTAAACTCAAAGGCCTGATTCTGGATTTGCGCAATAATCCCGGCGGCCTGCTGGATGCGGCAATTGCCGTATCGGATACATTCCTGAAAAAAGGCATTATCGTTTCTGTGGAAGGTCGCAGCGCCAGCAACCGCATAGTGCGTCAGGCGAAGCCGGATGAATATATCGATGACGCACCGATGGTGGTACTGGTCAACGGCGGCTCAGCTTCAGCCTCTGAAATTGTGGCCGGCGCCCTGCAGGACAACAAGCGCGCCGTGATCATGGGCTTCCAGACCTTTGGTAAAGGCTCAGTGCAAACCGTGGTGCCGTTGGGCGCCAATCGCGCCATCAAGCTGACTACTGCGCGTTATTATACGCCGTCGAAACGTTCGATTCAGGCTGAAGGCATCGAGCCGGACATCCTGCTGGATCATGTCAAAATCGCTGCACGTGAAGATCGCGGCTTCAAGCAGCTCAAGGAGGCGGATCTCAGCGGCCACCTTGAAAATGACAATGGCAAGAACGGTATTTCGAAAGACAAAAAGAAAGGCAAAAACGGGAAAGACAGCATCAGTCTGGCCAGTGACGATTACCCGGCTTATGAAGCCCTGAATCTGCTTAAGGGCCTGCATCTGCTGGGCGCAAAATAAAAGCGGTTTGCTCGGAATGTTTCGCCGGCGAATGCGAATGTCAGGCTTTTTAGGCGCGTCCCTGTTTGCGGCACTGTCTGTCTCACTCCCGCTTGAGGCGCAGCCGCAACAGTCGGACGGGCCCATCCATAATGATGATATCGTTATCAGCATCATCATTGATGATCTTGGCAACCAGATGGCTGCCGGTGAGCGCGCGGTTAATTTACCCGGTGCGCTCACCTATGCTTTTCTTCCTCACCTCCCCTACTCTCCCCGCCTGGCGGATCTGGCCAACGGCCGGCACAAGGAAGTCATGCTGCATCTGCCGATGGAAGCGGACAGCGGCAAGCTGCTGGGTCCCGGCGGCCTGACCCGGGTAATGAACGAGCAGCAATTCAAGAATGAAATGCGCAGAAGTATTAACGCCGTACCCCATGTGCGCGGGTTTAATAATCACATGGGCAGCCTGCTGACCAAAAACCCGCAACGCATGGCCTGGGTCATGCAGATGGCGATGTTCCGCGACGATCTGTATTTTGTAGACAGTCGCACCACCAGCGACAGTGTTGCCCTGCAGGAAGCGGAAAAGCGCGGCATTCGAGGCGCGAAGCGAGACGTCTTTCTCGACTATGAAAAGGACAACGAAGATATTGTCAGGCACCAGTTGAAGCTGTTGATCGAACGGGCGAGAAAAAAAGGCACGGCGCTGGCCATTGGTCACCCCTATCGGGATACCCTGAAAGTGCTGGAAGCCTGGTTGCCGACATTGAAGAAACAGGGTGTCAGGCTGGTATCGGTGTCTGATTTGATTTCCATTCGCAAGGCAAGGGGTAATGAAGTATGGCAACTGTCCTCGTCCCACTAGCCCAGGGTTGTGAAGAGATGGAAGCGGTCACGATTGTGGATCTGCTGCGCCGTGCCGGTATCGAGGTGGTCACCGCCGGGCTCGATGACAGACCGATCAGGGCCAGTCGGGGTATGGTGTTGGTTGCCGACATGACGCTGGATCAGGCCATGCAGAAAGACTATGACATGATTGTGCTGCCCGGCGGCCTGCCGGGCGCCGATCATCTGGATCAGGATCTGCGCATCCAGTCCCTGCTACAGAAGATGCATGCCGAGGGAAAATACATCGCCGCTATCTGTGCTGCGCCGAAGGTGCTGGCCAGCGCCGGCCTGCTTGATGGCCGCAAGGCTACCAGTTTTCCCGGTAGTCTGGATGGCTGCAGCATTGTCGATATGGACTACCGTGAGCAGCCGGTGGTGATCGATGGACGGGTGATCACCTCACGCGGTCCCGGCACGGCGATGGATTTTGCCCTGAGCCTGATTGAACTGCTGGCTGGAAAGGAAAAACGCCGGCAGGTGGAAGCGCCGTTGCAACGGCCCGTCTGACCTGTATTTTTTAACTCGCAAAAACAATTGACCGCGTGGGCACGTTTTTTTGTGTCCACGCATTATGTCGTTTTAATGTCTGGCAGGGTTCAGTCTTCCGGCCAGGCGGCGAGCAGGAAAACAATCCCCAGTGCACCCAGCACCCAGGTGTGTATGGGCGCGCCGGCGCTCATGAGCTTGCTGTAGCCATCGAGAGAAAAAATAACCGCCGCCGAGATAATCAGGCTGCCACCGATAATGGAAAATATGTTGCGGCGGCTGGCGCTGCGAATTTCCCGGCGCAGGGATTCCAGCTGCGTGGTTTGCATCTCGACTTTTAGTTTACCTTCCCGCGTCTGCTCGAGGACGTCATAAAGCAGAGCTGGCATCTGCGGCGCTTTCTCCAGCCATGCAGGCAGATTATCTTTTATCTGACGGGCAATGGCGCGTGGGCCGATCTGATCCTTGATCCAGTCTTCAAGGAACGGTTTGGCGGTTTGCCAGAGATCGAGATCGGGATAAAGCTGGCGACCCAGCCCCTCGATATTGAGCAGGGTTTTCTGCAACAGGATCAGCTGTGGCTGCACTTCCATATTGAAGCGGCGGGCGGTCTGGAACAGGCGCAGGAGCAGCTGGCCGAAAGAAATGTCTTTCAGCGGTTTGTCAAAAATCGGTTCACAAACAGTGCGAATGGCGGACTCAAATTCTTCGACCCGGGTATCTTCATCTACCCAGCCGGATTCCACATGCAGTTCGGCCACACGGCGATAGTCACGATTGAAAAAGGCAAGAAAGTTCTCGGCAAGATAACGCTGGTCACTGGCGTTGAGTGCGCCCATGATGCCGAAGTCTACGGCGATGTACTGGCCGTTATCGGCGACAAAAATATTACCGGGGTGCATATCGGCGTGGAAAAAACTGTGGCGGAATACCTGGGTGAAGAAAATGATCACGCCACGTTCGGCCAGGGTCCTAAGATCAATTCCGGCTTTTTTTAGATCATCAATGTTGCTAACCGGGATGCCGGAGATACGCTCCAGCACCATGACATTTTTGCGCGTGTGTGGCCAATATACATCGGGTATATAGATAAGTTCCGAGCCTTCAAAATTGCGTCGTAGCTGTGATGCATTGGCAGCTTCGCGCATGAGGTCGAGTTCATCGAGCAGCGTCTTCTCAATTTCGTGTACGACATCTACGGCATGCAGTTGCCTGCCCATCGTCCAGTAACGTTCGATCCTGGCAGCGATGATATAGAGCAGACTGACGTCACGTTTGATCACCGGCAGGATACCGGGGCGTAGCACCTTGACCACGACTTTGTCCCCGTTTTTCAGAGTCGCGGCATGAACCTGGGCGATGGAGGCCGAGGCCAGTGGCGTGATGTCAAATTCAGTGAAGACATTTTCCAGTGGATAGCCATAGGCGTTTTCAATGATGGCGCGGGCCTGTTCGCCGGCAAAGGGCGCGACCTGATCCTGCAGTTTGGCCAGTTCAATGGCAATGTCATCAGGCAATAGATCACGGCGGGTTGAGAGGATTTGTCCGAATTTGACGAAGATGGGGCCGAGATCTTCCAGCGCCCGGCGAATGCGCGCGCCACGATCCTGTTCTCGGCGCGGCAGCCAGTGCCAGGGCAGGAACAGGCCGATAAAGCGCACCGGCCGAAACAGGTGGGTCGCGAGGATCAGTTCATCGAGTCCGTGGCGAACCAGCACCCAGCTAATTTTCAGAAGTCGTAATAATTGGCTTATTTTTGTCATTTTATGTTCAGCATATCCTGAAAATAGAGGCAGGCGCTATCTGAACCCGTTATCTTGTGAATATCGCAGAGGACGCGGAGGCGCAGAGACGCAAAGATTATTATTGTCGGTCACAAATATAAAATTTATGGCAGATATATCTTTATCGAACTCTGCGCCTTTGCGCCTCCGCGTCCTCTGCGTTAATGTTATAAGTGAATGTAGAGTACCTCTTTCAGCAAGGCAGTTTTTCGCCGAGCATAATGCCCTTGCGGTAACATTCTGCAGCCTTGTCCTTTTCCCCCAGCTGTTCCAGCAGCAGGCCGAGTTCCCGGTAGGTTTCAGGGAAGGGATCGTTGCCGATGCTGGCTTCCAGATAGGCGCGCGCCTTGCCCCAGAGCTGATTGTAGAGGCAGAGCCGTCCCAGGGTCAGCAGCAGGATGGCGTTATTCTCATGTCCCTTGAGCCAGTTTTCTGCCTGCGCCAGTTGCCTGTCTGCCTTGCTGCTGTGCGCCTTACCATAGAGATAAACCAGATCCTGATCCCAGTTCTGGTTAATGGCCTGACGCAGCACATCGGTTGCCGTATCAAACTGCTCCTGGTTGATAAGGTGGTAACTGTAACGTTTGATTAGATGAACATCCTGGCGCAGATTGCGAGGCAGGCCTTGCCAGAAGTGTTCGAGTTTCTCGGGCTTGCCCTGTTGCGCCGTGATCTCCAGCAGTTCGGTAAAGACCTTGATCGACAGTTCACGCAGTTGTTCGTCGGTGATCACCTTTTGTTTTTTCAGCGCCGGCAACAGTTCCCTGAGATCACCCCAGCTTTGCAGCTTTTCATACAGCTGCATTAACAGCAGCAGGACATGGGTATGTTTGGGGGAGATGGACTGTAAATGCACCAGCGTGGCAAGGGACTGTTCCAGCTGTCCGTGCACCAGCTGTAGTTCGGCCTGGGTCAGCTGCACGGCGAAGTCGGCATCGGGCGTACTTTTATGCGCCTGGGCCAGATAATAGTCCCGCCGTTCATGTGCCAGTTGTTTCTGCGCGGCGCGTGCGGCGGACAGGTAGTTGAGTAGCGGCTCTTCAGAATAATGCGCGTATTTGATCAGATTTTTTTCTGCCTGCGGCCAGTGTCCCTGCGCCAGTTCGATGAGGCCGCGAATGCTAACCCGGTGCGCCTTTTTGATGCGCCGGTGTTTGCGCCATTGCCGCAGCGAACGGGGTAAACGCCAGGTGCGGGACAGGAAACGAATAAAAAAGTACAGTGTGACGAAGCCGATGACAAGGATGAGCAGAAACAGGGTCAGGCTGAGTTCATAACTGACATCGCCGCGGCTGATCAGGACATAGCCGGGATCCTGGTAAGCCAGCAGGCCGAGCACCACGGCCGCAAGCAGGGTGAGCAGGGAGAAGAACAGCAGCTTCATGAATGCTCCCCACGGCTGTCTTTGCTGTCAGTTTGCTGTTCGCGAAAATCCTGCAGTGCGCGGTAACTGGCGCCGATATCCGGCAGTGTTGGCCTGATGTTTTCTGCCGCCAGCTGCTCGAGCTGTGTCAGCATGGCCTGGGTAGCGGGATCATCCTGTTTAAAAAAGTTGCGGATCCAGTCTGCCGCGGTTTGCAGGCGTTCCTGATAAATATCCTGCTCGGCATCAAGCAGCGCCAGACGCGCCTGTTCTAGTTGCAGTTTCAGGTTCTGGATGAGAAAGAAATGCTGTTCGGGTGACAGCAGCGGGATGACCTTGCCGTGGCGCTCGCGGATGACGAGCAGTTTTTTTATGTCGCCCCAGATGGCCTCGGGGAGTTGTTTCCAGTCTTCGATGCGGGGGTTTTCTGCTGAATCAGGCTTGACGTTGGTCGGCTTCCTGGCGGTATAGGCGGAAAGCAGGGGCAGCTTGTCGACCTCATGCGCGAGGGCGCTGAGGCGGGCGGAAAGACCGGCGATATCGGGCTCATGCACGGCCTTGAGGCGGCTGATGTCTTCGGCCAGGCTGTTGCGCACCGGAATCACGGCGGGATCCGCCAGGTCACGCAGACGCTCATCGGCGGTCTGCATGGCGGCCAGAGCGCTGCCGGTATCGCGCGCCAGCAACAGGCGATGGCTGGCCAGACGCAGCAGGTAATCGGCCTCGGCCAGCAGCCAGTCGTTGCGCAGGTGGCGGCGCGTTTTAAGCAGATTGCTGAACGCGTCATTGAGTGCCTGCTGGTTTTTCTCCTGTGTCGCCAGCCGTTGCTGCAGTTCGCGGTTGCTGGACTTAAGTTGCTCAAGTGCAGGGTTGAGTTCACTGCGCAGCTGATCGATCTGGTATCGGTTGAGGCTGGCCAGCTCCTTCTGCTGTTTTTCAACCCAGTACACCAGGGCGGCGGCAAGGCTGACGAAGAGAATAAAAATAATCAGGCTGGAAAAGCCACCGAGATGTGATTTGCGGCGCGGCCTGCGTGATTTTTTCGTTTTTGCGGATGACGCGTCGTTGCCTGAATTCGCGGTTGAACCCCCGTCTGAATCAGTTCCCTTTGCTGTCGCCGGTTTACTGGCTGCGAGGGGCTTGCTTTGGGTCCTGTCTTCTTTTTTCGCGTTGCTGTTTTTGGCGGCAGCACCGTTTTTTGCCGCAGCGCTGTCTTCGGACTGGGCTTTGGCCCGGGATTTATTATCCGTCATAGTGAGGTTCCGCTGGTTAGCCTTGCCTGTTGCGCCATTGTTGCAGTGTTTCGAGAATGCCTGCATCACTGGCCTGTGTTGTGACGAGAATCTCGCCTGTGACCCCCTGGTCCTGCAGATGCCGGGCCAGTCGTGGGTTGATAACCACAAAGGTCATCGGCCTTAGCAGCGCCGGCTCGACAAGATTGAACAGGTGATCGAGGGCAGCACCACTGGTGAGGCTGATAATATCAACTTTTTTCTGCCGGATCGCGGCTGTCAGTTGTTCGGCATCGCAATCTGCGGGCCGGCGTTGATAGACGGGCATGTAGTGAACTTCCGCCCCGCGCTGGCGTAGGCTGTCGGCCAGTTTTTCCCGCCCCGCCTGGCCGCGGAAGATCAGGATACGCTGGCCGCGGACCGCCTGCAGCGCCGGCAGGGCCAGGAGTCCCTCGCTGCTAAAATCGGTTGCTGGGCAATAGTCTATTTCGAAGCCGCTCAGCTCCCGGAACAGCTGTGCGCTGCTTCGGCCAACCGCAGCGGTGCGCATCTCAAGCGGCAGGCCGCCATGGGCATGGATCAGCTCCATACCAAAGGCAACGGCATTGGGGCTGACAAAAATAGCCAGCTGGTAGTGATCCAGGTGGTTCAGTATCGAGGCCAGTTGCTGAACCTCGGCTGCAGGCTGAATCTCCAGCAGTGGATACAGGTAAGGTTTGCCGCCCGCTTCGCTGATCAGCTGTTGCAGTCCCCCGGCCTGATGCTGCGGCCGAGTGATCATCACGTTCAGTTCCTGCAGGCCACCAGACTGGAGATCGTTGGTGCGGTAATTATTATGCATACAGTTCAGCCAGAACCCTGTCTGCGCCACGGGCCAGCAGATCTTCGGCCAGCACCTGCCCAAGATGGGCGGCATCCTCGGGTGGCCCGGCAATTTCACCGCGAATAATTTCGCTGCCGTCCACTCGGCCAACCAGTCCGCGCAGCAGAATTACACCATGTTCCAGTTCGGCATAGCCGGCGATGGGTACCTGGCAGCCGCCCTGCAGGCGCAGGTTCATCGCCCGCTCGGCCGCTACCCGGGTGGCGGTATCGGGATCATTCAGGGGCGTCAGCAGTTCATTGACCCAGCTATCCTCACGCCGACACTCGATCCCCACCGCACCCTGACCAATAGCCGGCAGACTGATGTCGGTAGCGAGAAATGCGCTAATTCTGTCCTCAAATTCAAGCCGTTTGAGGCCGGCGGCGGCGAGAATAATGGCGTCGTATTCGCCGTCATCCAGTTTCTTCAACCGGGTGTTGACGTTACCGCGTAAATCGATAATGTTCAGATCCGGGCGCAGGGCTGCCAGCTGGCACTGGCGGCGCAGGCTGGAGGTGCCCAGACGCGCGCCTTCCGGCAGCGCCTCCAGTGATTTATACTGGCTGGAAACAAAGGCGTCGCGGGGGTCCTCGCGGGGGCAGATTACGGATAGATGCAGCCTGTCTGGCAGTTCCACGGGTACATCTTTCATGGAATGCACGGCAATGTCGGTTTCTTCATCCAGCAGGCTGCGCTCCAGTTCCTTGACGAACAGACCCTTGCCGCCGACTTTGGCCAGGGGGGTATCCAGGATTTTGTCACCCTGCGTGCTCATTTTGACCAGTTCAACGTTTAGGTCTGGGTGGTGCAGTTTTAGCATGTCGCGGACATATTCGGCCTGCCAGAGGGCTAACTGGCTTTTTCGGGTGGCGATACGCAAGGTGTCGGTCATGAGTAAGTGCTTCCTGACTGAATGTTGATAAAATGATTGTTGTTACGGGGAACAAATCGGGATGTCTCGCGTCCTATAATACACCAAATCGGGGTGTTCGGGCCTGCTCCCTTATTTTTTACATAACAGGATGTTTTTTATGAAAATACAACGCCTGGTAATTTTGCTGATCGTTATGCTGGCCGGCTCGACTGTTTTTGCGGAAACGGTGGAGGGGCCGCGCGTACCACTGACTACCGATCTGCAGGCGGATGCAGAGCAGGCGCAGGCGCGGGGTGTGCCTCTGTTACTCATGTTTTCGCTGGACGACTGTCCCTACTGCATGGTGGTGCGTGAGGAGTTTCTTGATCCCATGCAGCTCAGCGGTGACTACCGTGACAAGGTACTGATGCGAGTCATTGAAATGGACGGGGATTTTGTCACGGATTTTGATGGCCGACGGGTGTCGGCGGATGATCTTGCCGTGCGCTACGGCGCCTCGGTGGCGCCGACCGTGGTTCTGCTGGATCATCGCGGGCAGCTGCTGGTGAAACGCCTGCTTGGCATCAGCACACCGGATTACTATGGCGTCTATCTGGATGCGGCGATTAAACAGTCCCTGTTACGATTGCGCGAACAACTGGAACTTGCGCAAAAATAAATGACCCCGCTGCAAGCGGACGGGGTATTAAATCGTAGGAGCGAGCTTGCTCGCGAATGCGGTTGGATGAACCTCAAACTATTCGCGGGCAAGCCCGCTCCTACCTGTTTTCCGAGCCCGCTCCTACCGGTTTTCGCTGCAAGCAGCGGGGAATTTAACCCATAGAGATTGAAGGACGCAGAGATAAACGTATAGCAATGTCTCAGGCCGAGCCCTGCGCTTTCAGCCAGCGGCGCACTTCGGCCAGATGGCGGCGGCTGACCTCGAGTTGCCGTTCACAACCTCTTAAGCGGATATAGCAGCGCCCTTCGGCATCTTTTTCCAGTGCGGCGATATAGTCGGTCGTAACCAGCGCGTTGCGGTGAATGCGCAGCAGATGTGGGTAGCGCCGTTCAATGGTCACCAGCGAGTCATCAATCAGTACTTCGCCTCCCCTGTAGCCGATGCTGACGTATTTTTGATCGGCCTGAAAATAATACACATCCTCAAGCGGGATCAGCTGCACACTGCCCTTGACCTGGGCGCTGACATACAGAGGCGCAGAGGTTTCCGACTTTAGTTTATCCACAGCGCTTTGCTGTACACGGTTTAAGCGGGTGGCGGCGGCCAGCGCGGCTTCCAGTTCGCGCAGGCGCACCGGTTTGAGCAGGTAATCTACCGCATGGGTTTTGAAGGCTTTGAGCGCGTATTCGTCAAAGGCGGTGGTGAAAATAATGGCGGGAGGTTGCGCCAGCTGCATCAGGTGATGAGCGGCTTCCAGTCCGTCCATGCCCGGCATGCGGATGTCGAGCAGAATAACATCGGGCTGGTGCTGTTCGCATAAACGCAGCGCCTGTTCTCCGTTAGCCGCCTCACTCACGACCGTGTGGGATAACTCTTCGAGCATGCTGCGCAGGCGTTCGCGCGCCAGTTGTTCGTCGTCAGTGATGAGGATGTTCATCTTGATTTTTTATATAGGGAAAAAAAAGCCGAGTGCAGTAGCGTTGTTCATGCAGTTCAGTTTCCAGATCGGCACGGGCGCCATAGAGGGTGTGCAGGCGTTCGCGGATATTATCCAGGGCGATACGGTTGCCCTGTTTGCGTGCTGACATGCTCTGTGACGGTACCGGATTTTCAATGCTGATATGCAGTTGGCGACCATTAATCTGGCCGCTGATTTCAATTATGCCACCTTCTGTCAGAGGTTCGATACCATGATAGATAGCGTTTTCCAGCAGCGGCTGTAAAAGCAGGGGGGGGATCAGAGCTTGTTGCGGCAGCTTATCGACCTGCCAGTTGATTTTCAGGCGCTCACCCAGGCGCAGAGCCTCGATTTCCAGATAGCGCCGGCACAGTTCGAGCTCTTCCTCCAGGGTCTGGTATTTCTTCGAGTCGAGCAGGCTGGCGCGGAACAGATCGGCCAGGTTCTCGGTTGCCATTTCAGCCTTGCCGGGATGGCTGCGGGTAAGACTGGCAATGGTGTTCATGCTATTGAAGAGAAAATGTGGGCGAATACGGGACTGCAGCGCCTGCAGGCGTGCCTGTGACTCGGTCCTGACCTTGAGTCGCCACTGGTGCTGGATGTAGAAGTAACGTAATAGTGGTCCGGTGATGATGAAGCCGATGATCAGGTTGCGTAGCAGGAAATGGGCATGCCAGTTGTCGTCGTTTCCGAAAAAGGGCTGATGAAACAAATACCAGGCGCCTTCAGAAACCAGGGTAATGACACCGAGAATAATGCTGAAGCTGAACAGACTGATAAGTGTTGCACTGTGGCCGCGCAGCCAGGGACGCAGCAGACAAAGCAGGGCGCTGGCGGCGAGCGTACACCATTGCACGAAAAAGGAAATCGTGCCGAGGTTGCTCAGGCGCTCGGTCAGGGGCAGGTTCAGCGGCGCCAGCGCCAGAACAAAGGCCGCCAGTTCAGCCACAATCACGACCACAAAGACCACGCGAATAGCGCAGAAGTCCGGCAGAAAAAGCGGATCGGCTTCAGTTTTTTCTGATGGCGTGGCTGGTTTTTGCGTCTTCACTTGTCTGTGTGTCCCGGTTAAGTCTATGAATTATTGTCTAAAATTACCTGAAATGATATGGGCAGTCTGTGCCGATGGAACAAAAACGTTATACTGTTCCATTCTTTTCTATTAAACGATGAAACCCTGATGAGCGATACCAATACACCAGATACTGTTACGGATAAACCCTGGGCCGGCCGTTTCACCGCGCCGACTGATGCCTTCGTCGAAGCCTTTACCGCTTCGGTGGGGTTCGACCGGCGTATGTACCGGGAAGACATTGCCGGTTCCATTGCCCATGCCAGCATGCTGGCCCATGTGGGTGTGCTGACGGAAACGGAGCGCGATACCATTATTAACGGCCTGCAGGACATCCGTCTTGAAATTGAGCGTGGTGAATTTGCCTGGAGCACGGTGCTGGAAGACGTGCACATGAACATCGAAGCGCGACTTACCGATCGTATCGGCATTACCGGTAAGAAGTTGCACACGGGTCGCTCGCGCAATGATCAGGTTGCCACGGATATTCGGCTCTACCTGCGCGGTCAGATTGGGCAGATCAACGCCGTCCTGCAACGGTTGATTGACGGCCTGCTGGATCTTGCCGAAGCCGAAGCCGACACCATCATGCCCGGCTTCACGCATCTGCAAACGGCCCAGCCGGTGACGTTTGGCCACCACCTGCTGGCCTGGTGCGAAATGCTGCTGCGCGATCAGGCCCGCCTGGCAGACTGTTACAAACGGGTCAATGTGATGCCGCTGGGCGCGGCCGCGCTGGCCGGCACCACCTATCCCATCGATCGCGCCTATACCGCCAACTTGCTGGGCTTCGATGCGCTGGCGGAAAATTCGCTGGATGCGGTTAGCGATCGCGACTTCGGCATCGAGTTTCTGGCCTATGCCGCCACCCTGATGATGCATCTCTCACGTTTTTCAGAAGAGCTGGTGCTGTGGTCATCGGCGCAATTCGACTTTGTCGATCTGGGTGACAGCTTCTGTACCGGCTCCTCCATTATGCCGCAGAAGAAAAACCCCGACGTGCCTGAACTGGTGCGCGGCAAGAGCGGCCGCATCTACGGCCATCTCATGAGCCTGCTGACGTTGATGAAAAGCCAGCCACTGGCCTATAACAAGGACAATCAGGAAGACAAGGAACCGCTGTTCGATACGATTGATAACCTCAAGGGTTGCCTGCGCCTGTACGCCGACATGATGCCGCAGATCGAAGTTAAACGTGACAACATGCGTGAAGCCGCACGACGTGGTTTCTCCACCGCCACCGATCTGGCCGATTATCTGGTGCGCAAAAATGTGCCCTTCCGTGATGCGCATGAAATTGTCGGTAAGGCAGTGCGCTTCGGTGTCGATAATGAAAAGGATCTATCCGAGATGAGTCTGCAGGAGCTCAGGGGTTTCTCTGATGCCATCGACGAGGATGTTTTCGATGTGCTGACCCTGGAAGGCTCGGTAGCCGCCCGCAACCATATTGGCGGTACCGCACCGGCCCAGGTCCGCGCTGCAGTCAAACGCGCACGGACACGCGTGCACGAGATAAATGTGCCTGATCTTTCGCTTTTGTAAATACTGTTAGCGACGGGAAAAAGAAATGGAAATCAAATATGAAATCAACAGGCCGATATCTGCAGAGCAATTTATTGACCTGTTGAACAACTCGGATCTTGGAAAGCGCAGGCCGGTAGAGGATCCTGAATGTATGCGTGGGATGGTGGAGAACAGCAACCTTATGGTTAGCGCATGGGCGGGCGACAGGCTGGTTGGAATTGCGCGTTCAATGACGGATTTTCACTATGCCTGCTATATTTCAGATATTGCGGTCGATAAAAAATACCAAAGAAAAGGCATTGGTAAAAAATTACAGCAAATCACTCAAAACAGGCTCGGTCCAAAATGCAAGTTGATATTAGTTGCCGCCCCCAATGCAAATTCATATTATGAGCATATTGGCTACACACACAAACCAGGATGCTGGGTGCTTGAACGCAAGCAGCCAATTAGCAGTTAGCGGGCACAGGCAAATAATGTCCTTAAGTACCCGTACATGAGGAATTATTAAAATGAAGCAGGCAGAACTTTTAACGCTGAAGATTAATGCAGAGGAAAAAGATCTGGATTTTTCTCAGGCCAGGCGCCTGGCGGATAATCTTGTTTCCGGCAGTCTTTCTGAGCCAATGCTAATCGCATGGTATGACGGCAACAAAGGTGAAGAGCACCCGCATGTACCGGAATGCCAGCATAAGCCGGGATGGCTGGCCTATGCTGAAGGACATGGAGGACGTGTTCGCGTAGATGTTAATGAAACCGAATACAGTTTTATCTATACGGATGTAGATGCACCAGAAGTGTGACAGCTGATAATTGTATCAACTCGCTCACCAGGATATATCGCAAAATCAGTACAGATTTTATTCCTCGAAATAAAACCTGAATAAAAGTTCCAGAAGGGTGTCCAGATATAATGTGTAGGATGTGCTGAGTGAAACGAAGCGCATCATTCGCGTTTTAGCTGTCATGTACGCCTGAAGGCGTACCTACAATAGGTGTTTTCAAACAGCTGATCGGGTATTCGGAACTTTTATTTAGACAAGCGTCCAAACGTCATCATGATCATCCTGCGCATCGGTGGTGTCTTTTGTGCCATTCTGGTCAAGTACTTCATACAGGAACTGGGCGAACATGCCGGAATTGCCCAGCTGCTTACTCAGGCGGATGGTAAATTCATTCTCGTTATGCCGCATACGAATGACGCTGCCAACCCGGTGCGGGACAGCCAGGCAAACAAGAGAGGCCGGCTGCTGTGTTATTTTATTCGCGGGTATCCATAAGGCGCGCTGTTCTTCATTCAATTCTCCCTCTTCAACCGCCATACAGATATTGACGTTCAGCGCCTGCGGCGCAATTAACTGTCCACCAATTTCGATACCCGAGTCACCGTGGTTTTTCATCCAGCGAACAATGCCAATCGTCCAGTTGCTGTTACGAGTGCCAGGATAATGTATACCAACCAGCTCACCAACACGGATGCTGGTGTTGACTGTTGTTCTGCACTTCAGGCAAAAGCCGCCGGCGCTTTCATTAACCAGTGTCCAGTTGTCTTTCAGGTTGTGTTCTTCGGCTGCTGAGGTCGGCACATCAAGCTCTTCTGCCGGTGTTGAATCGGCATCATTTTCCCGGTACTCATAAACCGTTTCCCATATGTCGCTTTCCTGTGCATTGACGTCATCGACCTCCTGGGCTTCATACTCGGCCAGGCGTTCGGTTTTTAGGGAGTTCTTCCCGATTTGTGATGATTGCCCGGCGGGATGCTGCTCGGATAGCTTTGCTTTTTCGATAAGCTGATGGACATGGTTGAGTCCAAAGCTGACTTCAACCTGATTTCTGCCTTTGTTGCGTGGAAATTTTCGGCTTTTTCGGGTACACCATGCGTTTTGTAACCAGCGTATGATATCGTGATTCAGGTGTGCCTGTTGCATTTCAAAACAGATCAATGTTTTTGATAATTCATCCTGTGGACGTGCCAGCTCCTGTTCAAGAATATCGGCAAGCTTGTGGGTATCAATAATCCTGATGGCATCAGGGTGACTGATATTTGATCCAAACTGTTTGTAAAAAGGGGGCGCATCTTCCTTCAGGTCGACGACAAAGGCGGTGTCGGGCAGCGTGTCGGGGTTGTCGGCGGGGGTCAGCGCGAGCTGCTCAAGCCAGCGTTCAATATTGATGTATATTTTTCCGACTTCACCCTGACGCAGGTGATAAGGTTCAGCCAGATATAACAGCAGGATACGCAGATACTCACAGGTGATGCTGGTTTTTGCGATGTACTGATGTTGAGTATCGACTATTTTTTTTCGGTGCAGTTTTTGTTGTTCGGCAAAGGCATAGAGATTGTGTAATACCTTCCAGTGGTTGTCCTGAAAAGCCGCATAGATCTGGTAACTGGTTAGCAGGCTTCGGCTTTGGTAACTGATAGCACGGTGCAGGGCCTCAGCCAGCAGATTTTTATCCCGAAATAGAACAGAGGATGCGGAGACATCCTCGGCGACGATCATATAAGCGATTGCCATGCTGGCATAGATCTGACGTGAGGCGCAGGCAATACGATAACTTTTTTCAGGCAATGGAAAGTTAACATTAAGAAAATGTGGTTGTAGATTTTCTGTTACAAAATGTAATGTCTCTCTCAATGTTTCCAGGCAGGCAAAACGATCCTGTGGCCGGAACTGCAGTTTGTTAATACCTTTCAGGAAGGCATAAAATTGCTGTGCGGTCTTGCCTACATCCGCCACAGGCAGGGCGCTGATCCATGCCTCAACAGCTTTTGGCCGGATATCGGGATCCTCTTTTCCGGGCTTTTGCCGGCAGGGCAAATTTAGATCAAGCAGTGCGGTCATGGTGAGGTAGATTTATTGCAGAAAATGTACCCTGTATATCGGCCTCTAATCAGATAGCTTGACCAATGTAGTGCGTGTATTTGGGGTCAGAGTAAAACTAATTGAATAAACAACTCCGCCGCAGGCGGACGGGGTATCCAATCGTAGGAGCGAGCTTGCTCGCGAAAGCGGTTGGATGAACCTCAAACTATTCGCGGGCGAGCCCGCTCCTACCGGTTTTCGCCGCAAGCAGCGGGGAATTTA
>JASBTR010000093.1 GCA_030148325.1 Gammaproteobacteria bacterium | reverse complement strand
GTAAATTGTTGACTTACAAGACGTTTAGTCAGGTAGTCAGCGTCTGAAGTGATAGCGACAAGGAGGCTAGGACGGCATGTCTACTGGTACAGTAAAGTGGTTCAGTAACGCAAAAGGGTATGGTTTTATCGCGCCTGAAGAGGGCGGTGATGATATCTTTGCCCATTTTTCATCCATCACGATGGAGGGTTACAAAACCCTCAAAAAAGGGCAGGTGGTCGAATTTGAGTGCACACAGGGCCCCAAGGGCCTGCACGCAACGGCTATCAAGTTAAGCAATTCTCCTCCTTTATCAGAGGCAGGCTTGCATTAAAAGCTCTCTCAACGCCCTGAACCCGGCCATACACCTCGACAGGGCGTTGAGAACATCTTTTTGCCTTACATCTTTTCAATCATGGCGTCGCCAAAGCCGGAGCAGCTAAGCAGCGTGGCGCCATCCATCAGGCGTTCCAGATCGTAGGTCACGGTTTTCGCCGATATGGCGGCCGACATCCCCCTGACCACCAGATCAGCCGCTTCTGTCCAGCCGAGGTGCCGCAGCATCATTTCGGCTGAGAGAATCAGCGAACCGGGATTCACCTTGTCCTGACCGGCATATTTGGGCGCCGTGCCGTGGGTGGCTTCGAACAGGCCAATGCTGTCGGAAAGATTGGCACCCGGCGCAATGCCGATTCCCCCCACCTGGGCCGCCAGTGCGTCTGAAATGTAGTCGCCATTGAGATTCAGGGTCGCAATCACATCATAGTCTTCCGGGCGCAGCAGGATCTGCTGCAGGAAGGCATCGGCAATCACGTCCTTAATGACGATTTCCCTGCCGGTGTTCGGATTTTTGAAAGCACACCAGGGGCCGCCATCGATATCTTTGGCGTTGAACTCTTCTCGCGCCAGGGCATAGCCCCAGTCCTTGAAGCCGCCCTCGGTGAATTTCATAATATTGCCCTTGTGCACCAGGGTCACGGAAGACCGATCATTGTCAATCGCATACTGAATGGCGCGGCGCACCAGCCGCTGAGTACCTTCGCTGGATACCGGCTTGACGCCGATGCCGGATGTTTCCGGGAAGCGGATTTTTTTTACGCCCATTTCATTCTGCAGAAAATCGATAACCTTTTTCACCTCCGGCGTACCGGCCGCCCACTCGATCCCAGCGTAAATATCTTCAGAATTTTCGCGGAAAATGACCATGTCGGTTTTTTCCGGTTCTTTCACCGGGCTGGGGGTGCCATCGTAGTAGCGCACCGGGCGCAGACAAACATAGAGATCCAGCACCTGGCGCAGGGCCACGTTGAGCGAACGAATGCCGCCGCCCACCGGTGTGGTCAGCGGCCCCTTGATGGCGATACTGAAGTCACGAATGGCATCCATGGTCTCATCCGACAGCCAGATATCCTTGCCATAGACTTTGGTGGATTTTTCACCTGCAAAAATTTCCATCCAGGCAAGCTTCCTGCTGCCGCTATAGGCTTTTTCCACCGCCGCATCAATAACCTTGCGCATGACCGGGGTAATATCCACGCCAATGCCATCGCCTTCAATGAAAGGAATGATGGGGTTATTCGGGACATTCAGTGAGCTGTCTGCGTTGACGGTGATTTTTTCACCATTTTCGGGGATCTCAATTTTCTCGTAAGCCATGCGTGCTCCGTTATTTAATCTCTGGATGTAATTCCCCGCAGCTTGTGGCGAAGTTCTGTTGCAGGTGTGGCTTCAGCCGCACATATTCGCCTGAAGGCGAACCTGCAAAATACCCGTAGCTTGCTGCGAGGTTGTTTATTTTAAATCTGTCTCAAGTGGCGCGGGATTATAGCAATAACAGGCTCATCTTTGCTGATATAATCCAGCCGATGGCCCGATTGATCGCTTTTTGTAAACCCTACGGCGTGCTTTGCCAGTTCTCCCCAGACGGTGACAGCCCCACCCTGGCGGATTTTATTTCTATTCCCGGCATCTATCCGGCCGGTCGCCTCGATAAGGACAGCGAGGGTCTGTTGCTGCTTACCGACAGCGGCGCCCTGCAACACCGGATCAGCCATCCGAAAAAGAAAATGCCGAAAACCTATTTTGTTCAGGTCGAAGGTGAGCCGGATGAAGACGCCATCCAGCAACTATGCAAGGGCGTGATGCTTAAAGACGGCATCACCCGCCCGGCCAAAGTTAAACGCATCACACCGGCCGCGCTCTGGCCGCGCAACCCACCGGTGCGTTATCGCGCAAACATTCCCACCAGCTGGCTGGAAATAACCCTGCGTGAAGGCCGTAATCGCCAGGTGCGACGCATGACCGCTGCCGTCGGCTACCCTACCCTGCGCCTGATCCGCTATGCTATCGGCCCCTGGACTCTGGACGGCCTGGAACCGGGACAATCGCGGGAACTCAAATTAGCCAGAGAGTATTATGAAAGTGGAAAAACAGCTGTGGCATCCCCACGTCACCGTCGCCGCCCTCGTCGAGCGTGAGGGAAAATTTCTTATGGTCGAGGAATGTATCGATGGACAAACCGTGTTTAACCAGCCTGCCGGGCATCTTGAAAACGGGGAAAGTTTTATTGAAGCCGTGATCCGTGAAACCCGTGAAGAAACCGCCTGGCGATTTATCCCACATGCGCTCACCGGCATTTATCGCTGGCGGCATCCCAATAACGGGGACACGTTTTTACGCCATTGTTATGCGGGCACAGTGTCTGACCACCAGCCTGAACAGGCGCTGGACGACGGTATAATACGCGCCCCCTGGCTCAGCCGTGAAGAACTTGAACAGCAACGAAATCTACGCAGTCCGCTGGTATTGCAGTGCATCGATGATTATCTGGCAGGCCGACGCTATCCGCTGGAACTGATAAAAGACATAGCATGAACCCTGAACAACTCACTACTAAATTAAGCAGTGACGAACTGCGTCAAAAGCTGAATCTGGAAACCGGTCAGATCGAGTGGTCGGAACTGCAGCGCCATTTCGCTCGCGGGGTGGTGATTGCGCTAAGCACAGAACTTGATCTGGTCGAAGTCGCACTTAAATTTACCGAGGATGACAGCAGCGTGATCGAAAACTGGTTAGCCACGGGGCAAATCAGGCGCGCAGACGATGACGATGCCCGCAACTGGGAACAGACTGGCGCCGCATTCTGGGCCATTGTCGTCGCACCCTGGATACTGGTACAGGAAATAAAAATCGACGCAGAGTCCGATTAACCCGCATCATGACCACTGCAAATCATAAACAAGTCGTCGTCGGCATGTCCGGCGGTGTGGACTCCTCGGTGGCCGCCCTGCTGTTGCAACAACAGGGCTTTTCCCTGCGCGGCGTGTTCATGAAAAACTGGGAAGGTGACGATAGCGATGAGCACTGCAACGCTGAGGAAGATCTGCAGGATGCCCGCCTGGTCTGTGACAAACTGGGTATTGAGCTGCAGGGGGTCAATTTTTCCGATCAATACTGGGATCGGGTATTTGAATATTTCCTGACCGAATATCGTGCCGGGCGCACGCCCAATCCGGACATCCTCTGCAACAAGGAGATCAAATTCAAGGCCTTTCTTGATTATGCGCTGTCACTGGGCGCAGATTATATTGCCACCGGCCATTATGCCCGCATCGACTGCGTGGACGGGCGTTACCGTTTGCTCAGGGGACGCGATCACAACAAGGATCAGAGCTACTTTCTTTATACACTGGGGCAGGCGCAACTGGCAAAAAGCCTGTTCCCGATTGGTGAACTGGAAAAACCGGCAGTCCGACAACTGGCGGAAAAACATGAGCTGGTTACTTTCAATAAAAAAGACAGTACCGGGATCTGTTTTATCGGCGAGCGTGACTTCAAGGCTTTTCTGCAACGCTATATTCCTGCACAGCCCGGTGAAATCGTCACTGCCGAAGGCGAATATATTGGTAAACACGATGGCCTGATGTATTACACGCTGGGCCAGCGACAGGGACTGGGCATTGGCGGTATCCGGGGCCATGAAGGCGCGACCTGGTATGTGGCCGACAAGGATCTAAAAAACAACCGGCTAATCGTGGTTGATCATCACGATCATCCCCTGCTCTACAGTATTGAACTCAGCGCCTCTGATTTAAGCTGGACGGCCGGCGTTGCGCCGCAAACCCCCTGCCTCTGCAGTGCAAAAACGCGCTATCGGCAGGCCGATGCAGCCTGTACTATTACCGAGATCAAGGATGACAGTTGCAGCGTGATATTCGAACACCCCCAGTGGGCGGTAACACCGGGGCAATCTATCGTTTTTTATCAGGACGAGGAATGTCTCGGCGGTGGTATTATCAACAGCTTCCAACGCCAGAACAGCAAACAGAAAAATGCACGGGATAAAACAGCATGAGTAGTATCAGTGAACGCACCCTGGCGCTGGCAGGCATGTTTCAGGCCGCTGCCCTGGTCAGGTCACTGGCGACAACCGGTCAGGTTGATAACAGCGATATGGAAGCCTCGCTGGAAACGCTGTTTGTAACGGATCCTGAAAATACACTGGCCGTCTATGGCCGGGTTGAAAACCTGTATACTGGTCTGCAAACCCTGATTCAACAATTAAATGGCAGGGCGCAACGGGATATGGATATCGCCCGTTATGTTATCGGCCTGCTACACCTGTGCAATAAACTGATGAAAAACGATGCCATGATGTCGCAACTTGCCGAGGGCGTGGAGCGCGCGCGCGCCCAGCTTGCACACTTCCCCCTGACACATGAAAATGTTATCGCGAATCTCGCCGGAACTTATTCTGACACCATCAGTCAATTACAACCAAAGATTATGGTTGCAGGCAACAGCCGCTACCTTTCCGACAGCACAAATGCCAACAAGGTGAGAGCGTTACTGCTGGCGGGTATGCGTTCTGCCGTACTCTGGCGTCAGTTAAAGGGCAATCGCTGGCAAATACTGTTACAGCGCAACCGCTTTATAGAAGAAGCGAAATACCTGCTGGAAGAAAAAATTGTTCGCCACTGAAAATAAACAACCTGCCGCAGACGGACGGGGTATTAAATCGTAGGAGCGAGCTTGCTCGCGAAAGCGGTTGCTTGAACCTTAAACTATTCGCGGGCAAGCCCGCTCCTACCGGTTTTGCTGCAGGCAGCAGTGAATTAACCCTTTAGAGAATAAACCACCCCGCAGCAAGCTGTGGGGAATTGAACCCGTAGAGATTAAAGAGAGAAACCAATGAAACACCTGATTAGTCTGATATTAGTGTTTACCACACTGTTTTCTGCCAGCGTTATGGCCGGCTGGGATCCCAATGAGGAAGATGATGCTCGGGCGGCGATTGCGGCCTTCAAAAAAGCCGATCCAAAACTCGAACGCTTTTTTGAGAAAGCTTACGGCTATGTGGTCTATCCCACTGTCGGCAAAGGTGGCATAGGCATTGGCGGCGCCTATGGCAGCGGTACAGTCTTTCAGCAGGGTAAAGTTGTCGGCCGCAGTCGTCTGACCCAGGTGACTATTGGTTTTCAGCTGGGCGGACAGGCTTACAGTGAAATTATTTTCTTCAAGGACAAAGCGGCAATGGATCGCTTCAAGGCTGGAAATTTTGAACTTGGCGCCCAGGTCTCAGCAGTTGCCGCCACCGCTGGTGCTTCCGCCAATGTGGATTATTCCAGTGGTGTCGCTGTTTTCACACGAGTCAAAGGCGGACTCATGTACGAAGCCAGCGTTGGCGGACAGGTTTTATCTTTTGATGCCAGATAAAATATTAAGGAAGCTTTGGAATAAACAACTCCGCAGCAAGCTACGGGATATTAGTCGAAGAAATAATCTGAACCGCCAGGTCGCCAAAGACGCCGAGTTTTAGCCAAATAATTCCTGGCGCACTTTGCGTCCTGGCGGTTCAATTTCAATATTAATTACAGCAAGCTGTGGGAAATCAAACCCAAAGCGATTAATTTCGTTTATCAGATTTTCGTTTTGCCAAAAGGAATAACCTGGCCTTGAGCAAAATAGTCCAGTGGTTTGGGCTGCCCAAGATGGTTGCCCTGAACAAAATCCACGCCCAGTGTATGCAGAATTTTCAGTGAAGCTTCGTCTTCAACATATTCTGCTGTTGTCTGTTTGCCCATCAGTGAGACAATGTCACAGATGGATTTCACCATGGCGCGTTCAATGTTGTTGTTGCTGATATTACGAATAAAAGTTCCATCAATCTTGACCATATCTACGGGCAGATTTTTGAGATAAGCAAAAGAAGACAGGCCACTGCCAAAATCATCCAGGGCAAAATGGCAGCCGACACCTTTAAGCATTTCAATAAATTCTATCGCTCGAGACAGGTTGGAAATCGCAGCCGTCTCTGTTATTTCAAAACACAGTTTTTCCTGCGGTAAGGAGGATGTCTTCAGCAAATCAAATGCGAATTGAGCAAAACTTTCATCACACAAAGACAGGGCGGACAGGTTTACTGAACAAACATCCAGGCGTTGTAAATAACCCGGGTGCAGCTCAAACCAGTTGAGCAAATTTTCCAGTACCCAGCGGTCAAGCTGGGGCGACAGATTGTAGCGTTCAGCTGCAGGCATAAAGGCGCCCGGGCGAATTATCCCATCGCGATCTTTCATGCGCAGCAGAATTTCAATCCGTTCACCCCCCGTTTTATTGCTACAGGAACGGATTGACTGGGCATAAAGATAAAATTGATTACATTCCAGCGCCTCAGTAATACGGGAAGCCCAACGCATTTCACCTACGCGTCTGGATGCAGCCAGATCATCTGTGCGGCGTACATGCACACGGTTACGTCCCTGTTCTTTTGCTGTATAACAGGCGGAATCCGCATAACTCAGGATATCCTTCAAGCTGATGTCATCCATAATCGGAACAACACCGATACTTACTCCAATATTGAAACGCCGTTCCCCCCACTGAAAACGAAACCCCTCAATGGCTTCCCGAATTCTGTTCGCAAAGTGCTCGGCCTGTTCCAGTGGGCAATGTTCCATCAACACGGCAAATTCATCTCCGCCAAGGCGCGCCAGCGTATCACGCGAACGTACCTGTTGAATCAGCAGGCTGGCAACCTGGCGCAACAGTTCATCCCCTGCAATATGGCCACAGGTATCGTTGATGACCTTGAACTGATCCAGATCCATGTAACAGAGTACGTGTTTACCTTTTTTTGACGAAGACAGCACACCGTGCAGACGCTTTTCGAATTCGCGTCGGTTGATCAGGTTAGTCAGTGAATCATGTGCCGCCTGATAGACAAGCTGTTCTTCCAGATCGCGGCGATCAGTAATGTCCCGGCAGACCACAAGCAAGCGTGGTTCACTGGCCTGAGGTTCCTGGTTGATACGCTGATGCACCCAGAGCACACTGCCATCCTTGCGTATCTTACGGTATTCAATGCCATTATCCTGGCTGAAGTTATCAAACTGCTTAATGATGTAGGCCAGCACCCTGTTCTGATCATCTGCATGGACGATCTTCAGCATGGACTGGCCAATCAGTTCACAGGTTTCGTAACCCAGCAAGTGTGCGCCGGTATTATTAATTGACAGCACGACGCCTTCAGGTGAGATCGTAGTATAAATATCGGGTGCATTTTCATAGAGGATCTGGTAACGCGCTTCACTGGCTTTCAATGCTTCCTCGGCTTTTACTTTTTCAGTAACATTTCTGAAAATGCCGCGGGTCGAAACTGCTTCCCCATCGCGGATAATCGAGCCACAGTCACCTTCAAGATAAATCGTCTCACCGGATTTACTGACAAACTTGAAACTAATAGCGGAAAGACATTCACCCTGCTTCAGTCGTTTAAAACGATCCTGACAACAAATCTGGCTGTCGGGGTGTAAAACATCAAGAAAATTCAGCGATGCCACTTCCTGTTCTGTATAGCCCATCACCTCTTGCCAGGCCCTGTTGGTATAAAGAAAGGAGCCATCAGAAGCAAGGCACTGGATCAGATCGTTGGTGTTGTCAAAAATGTCCTGGTAGCGTTCACGGCTTTCAAGCAGATTGTCCCTGATTGCCTGTTGCTGCCTGAATTTTTTCATCTGGGCAAGCCTTGCATTCAACAAAGCGGGCAGTCGCTCGAATTGCTGCTCCTGTTCCAGTACACAATATTCAAAGCCGCTTTCAATACAGGCGAGCAACTCATCCTCAACACCATTTTCAGCCAGTAGAAGCACCGGCACATCAAGCTCATGTTTATCCAGGTAATCACGCAGATCCAGGCAGTTAAAATCTTTTAGCCGGAGAACACTGAGAATTAAATCCCAGTGATTGTTCTGCATGGCTTCAAGCCAGTCTGATTTTTCTGAAACCGCATGAATTGATTCGACAGCCTCAAAGGCTGCAAGCGAGGATCTGATTCGCGCTATTCTTTCCGGGCTTGCCAGCAGAAGAAGATGGATGGAATGATTTTTCATCTGGTTAAAATACTCTTATTTTAATTATTTTAAAGTCCCCGATAGGGGATCCGTAAATCCCACGCCTTTAGGCGGCAGGGATGGGATGCTAATCTAGGAGTTATGCAGAATTACAAGCATGGCGGCCATACGATATGGGATTGTAAATACCACCTGGTTTGGGTGACT
>JASBTR010000177.1 GCA_030148325.1 Gammaproteobacteria bacterium | reverse complement strand
ACAGCACTTAACCGCACAGCAAATTCGAGATACACTGGGCCGAATGATGCCATTACGTTTAGCCACCGATAAAAACCAACGAAGAAACACATGAAAAATTTACAACGTTATTTGCTCGCCGGTATGCTCGCGGTGATTCCTTTATGGGTCACGTGGTTACTGTTTAAATTTATTTTTTCACAACTCTCCAGTATCGGCCTGCCCTGGGTTCAGGCGCTATCGAATACACTGCAAACGATTAATCCATCCCTCTCCAGCTGGTTACTGGAACCCTGGTTTCAACCCACACTTGGCATCTTCCTGACGCTATTACTGTTATATATATTAGGCTGGGCAGCTTCGATGGTGATCGGGCGACGAATCCTGGGACTGTTTGATCGCATCATGCATCAAATTCCGATTGTGCAAACCATATATGGGGCGGTAAGAAAGCTGATCGGTGTATTACAAAGCAAACCTGAAAATGTTCAGCGCGTGGTTTTAATCGCTTTTCCTAATCCTTCTATGCGCACCGTGGGTTTTGTCACGAAAATCCTGACCGATGAAAAAACCGGCCGGGAGTTGGCCGCGGTTTATGTTCCAACAACACCCAACCCCACCTCCGGTTACATGGAAATCGTCCCCCTTGATGATCTTATTTCCACTGACTGGAGCATGGACGAAGCCATGACTTTTATTCTGTCTGCCGGGGCGGTGTCGCCGGACAAGATCAAATATACGCTGTAAGCGGTAACTGATTTATATGAATCAACCATATTACATAGAAATTGCTTTTACGGCCATTGCCTTCGGGGTGTTAATCGCCTATCACATCCGGCATTTTTTGCGCATCAAACGACACCCTCTAAGTACCGACATCGGCCGTAACAACGAGGTTCGCGCCAGCTGGGTTCGCATGATCATGAAAGAGCGGCGCGATATCCTTGCAGTGCAAACCCTGCGCAACTGGACTATGGCGGCCACGTTTCTCGCCTCAACCGCAATCCTGTTCAGCCTGGGGACCCTGAATCTCACGCTCAGCACGGAAAAAATGACCGAGGTCTCCGGTTTTTTAAATCTGTTTGGTTCACACTATGGAACCCTGTGGGCGATCAAGCTGCTGATCCTGGCGATCGCTTTCTTTTTCGCCTTTTTCAATTTTACGCTGGCAGTGCGCTATTACAATCATGTTGGTTTCATGATCAATGTTCCTGCCGACACTGACAGTAAAGCCGTCAACCAGACCGTCATCAAGATTCTCAATCGCGGAGCAGCACACTATCATCTCGGGATGCGGGCATATTATATTTCCATTCCTTTAACCTTGTGGTTGCTCGGTCCTACCTGGCTGTTGTTAGGCAGTCTGATTTTAACAACTGTCCTTTTCCGGCTCGACCAGGCAAGCTGAACTATTCACACTAAAGAAGCTCTACTCGATACAGCTTTATAAATATGAATTCACTGCTGTCCCGTTAACATTTTGCCGTCATGCCGGAACTGGTTCGGCATCCGGATAAGTGCTACGCACTTTCCGGAATGACGAAAGGCGTAATCAATGCGTGTGCTTATCATCAATTCAGGCAGTTCTTCCATCAAGTTCCGTCTCTATGATATGGAACAGGAAACGCTGCTGGCATCCGGTGCGCTGGAACGCATAGGTGAAGTCAACACTCGCAGTATTTACCGTGAATATACAGCCTCGGGTAATATGCAGGAGCAGATAGCGCATTCGCCTGTCACAGATCATACGGCGGGACTGAAACAGATCGTTGCTTTTCTACAAAGCAGCGATGGCTCTACACATTCAAGAAAATCAGATTCGATGAAATCGCTACACGCCATCGGCCATCGCGTCGTTCACGGCGGCGAGACCTTCCAGGCCCCGGCGCTCATCGATGAAGGCGTTATTGAGGGCATCCGTGAAATGATCCCGCTGGCGCCGTTACACAACCCAGCTAATCTGGCCGGGATTGAGGCAATGCGCCGCCTGTGTCCGCAGCTGCCACAGGTGGCCGTGTTCGACACCGCCTTTTTCAGGACGCTGCCGCCTCACGCTTATCGCTATGCCCTGCCGAATGAATTGTATCACCGTCATCATGTACGCCGTTATGGTTTTCACGGCACTTCACACCAGCATGCCGCGGGGCAGGCCGCCGACTATCTGCAGCAACCGCTGAAAAAACTGCGGCTCATTACGCTGCATCTGGGCAATGGCGCCAGCGCTGCGGCGATCCGCGATGGCATCTGCATCGATACCTCGATGGGCATGACGCCGCTGGAAGGCCTTATCATGGGAACCCGTTGTGGCGACCTGGACCCGTCCGTACATTTCTACCTCGCCAGAACACTGGGCATGGAATTTGATAAAATCGAAACCCTGTTAAACCATGACAGTGGCATGAAAGGCCTGTGTGGCGTCAACGACATGCGCGAAGTCCATCGCCTGGCAAGCGAGGGGAATGAACAGGCGCGCCTTGCCATCGATATGTACTGTTACCGGATAAGCAAATATGTGGGCGCCTATTGCGTCACTCTGGGCGGCCTCGATGCACTGGTATTCACTGCCGGTATCGGAGAAAACGATTCGTTTATTCGCCAGTCCGTCTGCAATAGACTGTCCGTGTTGGGCATCTTACTCGACCACAAACGAAACCAGTCCGGTGCGAGTGGAGCTTTTGACATCAGCAGTGAACGCAGTAAGGTAAAGGTGCTGGTCGTTCCCGCCAACGAGGAACTCGAGATCGCCTACCAGACTGTATCGGCCATCAACCGCTAGACATTAGATATATTGAAGGTGTGTACTGATTCCGCAATGAGGAACCACCATGGTAAACACAGTGACAATCACGAGCGGATCACTGGATTCAGTACAGCCGCGCAAGGTAGACATCTATTAGTGCGCCAAACCGCGACATCTTACTGTACGAAAGGGACAATGCCATCATTCTAAGTCCATGACTCAATAGTCGTTGAACTGAGCAAACGTTAATGCGGTGTGGAAGGCGATATGAAACATTGGTGGGGTGGAGTGTGTCAAAAATAACATATTTGTGAGGCAGAAAAACGAATCGACAAATCTTCAGAAAGGCAGTTTATGTGGCCTACATGCTGAAAATATGAAATCTAATAAAACATCCGTTCATTCCAGCCTTCATGTACCCTATCCTTAGCCTGCACGCTCCACTCGCAGTTTCTGAATACCACGTTCACTCACTTCCTCCACGATAAAACGATAACCTGCCTGAATCACAGATTCATCCTTTACCGGGATATGACGTAGATGAGAAATAACCATTCCCCCAACAGTATGCGCTTCTACTGAAGGCAGCGACACTTCAAGCATGGCACCCGCTTCAGTGATAGGCACTCGCCCATCCATCAAATATTTTCCGTTCTCAAGCGTCTCTATGTGGTATTTGTGCCGTGGCAGATGGGCTTCAAAGCTATAACCTACGTTCATCACCTCTCCGACGACCTCCTGCAGGATATCTTCTATGGTGATCATGCCAATGGCAGAGCCGAATTCGTCAATCACCACAGCCATATGATCGTGCCCCAGCTGCAATACCGGCAGCAACTCATCCAACAGTTGATGCGCCGTCACATAATAGGCGGGGTTGATGAGGTCAGCCAGCGGTTGCTCTATCAATTTTGGATCCATCAGATCCCACATGGTAAAACCAACGACTCCGATGATTTGGTTATGCTCACCTTCATAGACAGGCAGACGAAAATGAGCTCGCTGCCGTGCCAGGCGAACAGCATCCCGGGTGGTTTTGTCATTGTTAAGCGTCGTCATCTCGGTGATGGGGATCATAACTTCACCCACTGTAGCATCAGCATAACGTGTGACCCGCATAATGCGGTCCCGGTCAAACACATCAATATCTGCACCCTGTTCCGCCATTTCAATCACCGTGCGTATTTGCTCGCGACTGGTGAAAAGCTCCAGGGGTGATATTTCAACACCCGCCAAGTGGGCCACCCGGCGTGCCACCCATGAGAATACGAACACCAACGGGTAAAATAACCATGAGAAAAATTGCAGGGGATATACGATTATGGGACCTAGCAAATCGGCCTTTTGCTGGTACACGCTCTTCGGCACCACTTCGCCAAAGATAAGGAACAGAGGCGTATAAACTAGAAACGCGTATAAATCACCATATTCTCCGAAAAACCGGATCATCAATATCGTGCCAAGGGTGGTAAGCACCACCACCGATATATTTGTGCCCACCAGGGTTGTCCCCAGAAGAACCTCGGGCTTGCGAAACAGCTTCAACACCAATGCGGCACCTCGATGCCCCTGATTGGCAAGGTGCTGCAACTTCAGGCGATCGGCATGCACCAGCGCAATCTCCGAACCGGAAAAAAAACCCTGTAGCAGGAGTAGCGCCAGCATTGCCAGTATTATCAGTACTACATCCATTGACTGTTCTCCGATAATCAGTTGTTATCTATGTCTACATCAATGACCGGCTTTTGAGTCTCTATTGGCCCGCCGCCCTTGCTGGCGCGCAATCTCGCAATCCGGTGTCCTTTCATTTCAAGCACCGTCAACATCACCCCTTCGATGGTGATTTCATCACCTACCTGAGGTAATTGGTCCAGTACTCTCAGCGCAACACCTCCAACGGTGGTCATCCGGTGGTCAGTGATGCCGAAATTAGTCAGCTTCTCAAAGTCTGTCAGCTTCATATCCCCTGCCACCTCAAACACATTTTTCTCTAATTGGGCATAGACCAGATGCGGTGTGGTCTCCGGCGTAATCTTCCCGAAAACAAAACTGAGTACACTCTTCAGGGTCACTAGACCGTCGATCCCGCCAAACTCATTCAGTACAGCTGCCGCCTGGACCTTGTGATCCAGGAAAAAATCAAACATTTCATCCACTTTCTTGGTGGGCGGTACGATAACAGTAGGATGCAGAATGTCGTCGATTTTCAAAGTGTGGAAGTCTGTATCATCCAGTACCCGCTGTAGGATGTCCTCGGCATGAATAAATCCCACCAGGTTGTCGCGAGTCTCGCGAAATACCGGCAGACGGGTATACTTCAGGGTTCGAACTTGCTCAACTATTTCCGCAACCGGCGTTTCTACATCAATAAACGCAGTTTGCGTGCGAGGGATCATGATTTCAATAACCTCGGTTGTGCCCGCCTCAAGCAGGTTGTAAATAAGGGCACGTTCACTTGTGCTGAGCTCACCTCCCTTGACAACCTCGTCAACCAATGTACGGAACTCATCTACCTGAAGGATGTTTTCTGCCGTGGTTTCCTCCCCTACAAGTAAAGTGGTGAGCCGATCGGCAACCAGACGAATGACCCAGCGGAAAGGCGTTATGAGTTTGACCCAGATACTCAGCGGGAGAGCAATAATCCGCGTACTGACTTTCACCGGATCGGAAACAGCAATGGTCTTCGGTGTCACTTCGCCAAACAGCAAAAGCAACGGCACCATCACCAGGATATTCAGCACCCCACCCTGTTCTGCACCATACAGTGCCACCAGGATGCCGGTCATATTGGCCGTTGCCGCCACATTGATAATCTCGTTGCCGCAGAGAATGGAGATAATCAACTGGCGGGGTCGTTCTAGCAGCGAATGCAATAAATCAAAGCGCGGGTTGTGAGCTCGCCGCATCTGCTGCAGGTCAAGACGAGATAGCGAAAACAGCGCCGTCTCCGAGCCAGAGAAAAACGCCGAAGCAGTCAACAACAGTATCTGCAAACCAATACGAAAAATCATATCAACCTGCAGTAATCGTTGTGGATCAACGGCCAGGAAGGTGCTCAGGCCTATCAAGATTCCATCCATTGTCAAACTTTCAGCCGTGTACACATATTATTATGGTCTCCCACCCGGGTAGATAATTGTCTTCTCCACTCAGCCTACTCTACTTTGGCCAGAACTCCAGGGAACAAAGTATAAACGACAACAATATCTTCAAGATCTCTTCAGGGGAAAAGTGTTATTACTACATACCCTAATAATCATCACTATTAGAACACGATAATATACCAAATACTTAGTGATTTACGACAAATAGAATCAGGCGGTAATCCCATGTGTCGTTTTGTTGTCTACAAGGGTAATGAAATGCTAATGGCAGACCTGTTGACACGTTCTGACCGCTCTCTCATCCGCCAGAGTTACAATGCCAGAGAGCGACCGGAGCCTCTCAACGGCGATGGCTTCGGTGTCGACTGGTATGCACCTGATACCAATCCCATTCCTTGAGTATTCACCAGTGTCACCCTTGCCTGAAGTAACCGTAATCTGCACCGCCTGGTTGAGCATATATGTTTCCCTTCCTGATACACAGACATAGCGCAATAGCTTTATATTCAGGCCGACTCTGATTCGGTATCATCTACTTGTTCTAAATAGCTGTTCCGAAATGGTGTCCAGTATTGTACGTTGAAAACATAAGCCGTCATGCCGGCGAAGGCCGGCATCCAGAGGTTTAGGACTGGAAAAAGACTGGATTCCGGCCTTCGCCGGAATGACGCAAATTTTCGGGTTTCTTGCATTTCGTATATATGTTGACAGGAATTTGGAACAGCTATTTAGAATTATCCAGGTCCCATAAAAATTAAAAACTCAAATCCTGGTGTCAATTTAATATTTATTTTGATGAATACCGTGGTCTTTGAAATCAATAAAAATAGATATCATTACCCTGTGATTTAACTAGCCACGGACCCGTTGCTTAACTTATAGTTTGACTGAAAGGGGTATGATCTAAAGCAACTAATAAAGATACACTTTACTGGGGCGTTACCCTCGATACGGTAAGGAGAAAGCATCATGACAGATACGGATACAAACACCAGCGAAACCCTGGACACGGAACAGTTACGCAAGCTTGACGCCTATTGGCGCGCCGCCAACTACCTGTCCGTCGGCCAGATCTACTTGCTCGATAATCCATTACTCAGAGAGCCACTCAAAAAGGAACATGTGAAACCCCGCTTACTGGGGCATTGGGGCACAACACCCGGCCTGAACTTCATCTATGCCCACTGTAACCGCATCATCAAGAACCATGATCTGGACATGATCACCATCGCCGGCCCCGGGCACGGCGGCCCTGGTCTGGTGGCCAATACCTGGCTGGAGGGGAGCTACAGCGAGTTCTATTCCAACATTTCCACCGATGCCGATGGCATGAAAAAGCTGTTCAAGCAGTTCTCCTTCCCCGGCGGCATCGGCAGCCATGTCACAGCGGAGACCCCCGGGTCAATTCATGAAGGTGGGGAACTGGGCTACGCCCTGTCCCATGCCTATGGCGCGGCCTTCGACAACCCGGGCCTGCTGGTGTGCTGCGTGGTGGGTGACGGTGAGGCGGAAACCGGCCCGCTGGCCACTTCCTGGCATTCCAACAAATTCCTCAATCCGGCACAGGATGGTGCGGTACTGCCCATTTTGCACCTGAATGGCTACAAAATCGCCAACCCCACCCTGCTTGCCCGCCTTGGTCACGAGGAACTGAAGAGCCTGTTTGTCGGCTACGGCTACAGGCCCTACTTTGTCGAGGGTTCGGACCCGCTAGAGATGCACCAAAAGATGGCCGCCACGCTCGATGCGATCATCGATGAAATCAAGGCGATCCAGCGTGAGGCTCGCGTCAACGGCAAGCTGCAAAGGCCCTTCTGGCCGATGATTATACTGCGCAGCCCCAAAGGCTGGACAGGACCGAAGGAGGTTGACGGCAAGAAAAGCGAGGGACACTGGCGCTCCCACCAGGTGCCCTTCTCCGACATGGTCGACAACAAGCAGCATCTCAAGTTACTGGAAGACTGGCTGAAAAGTTACCGCCCCGAAGAACTGTTCGATGACCATGGCTGCCTCATGCAGGAGTTGCGCGAACTTGCGCCTGAGGGCCAGCGGCGTATGGGCTGCAACCCCCACGCCAATGGTGGCCAGCTGCTCAGGGACCTGAAACTACCGGACTATCGCGACTACGCCGTTAAGGTGAGCAAACCCGGCCACACCACTGCCGAGTCAACACGGGTGATGGGGCAGTTCCTGCGTGACGTGATGAAGCGCAACATGGACAACCGCAATTTCCGTGTCATGGGGCCGGATGAAACCGGCTCCAACCGCTTAGGCGCGCTGTTCGAAGTCACAGATCGTGCCTGGATGGCGGAGATCCTGCCGGAAGATGATCACCTGTCACCTGACGGCCGCGTAATGGAAATCCTTTCCGAACATACCTGCCAGGGCTGGCTGGAGGGCTACCTGCTGACCGGACGCCACGGTCTGTTTTCCTGCTACGAAGCCTTCATCCATATTGTTGACTCCATGTTCAATCAGCATGCGAAATGGATCAAGGTCAGTAAGGAAATCCCCTGGCGGCGCCCTATCGCTTCGCTGAATTATCTGCTGACTTCACATGTATGGCGGCAGGACCACAACGGTTTTTCGCATCAGGATCCCGGCTTTATCGATCTGGTGGTCAACAAAAAAGCCGACATCATCCGTGTCTTTCTGGCGCCGGATGCCAACACGCTTTTGACCATTACCGACAAGTGTCTGCGCAGCCGCGATTTCATTAATGTCATTATTGCAGGCAAACAGCATCAACCACAGTGGCTGGACATGGAAGCCGCCATCAAGCATTGCAGTGCCGGTATCGGTATCTGGGAATGGGCCAGCAACGATCAGGATGGTGAACCTGATGTGGTCATGGCCTGTGCCGGTGACGTGCCAACCCTGGAAACCCTGGCCGCAGTAGATCTGCTACGCCAGCATGCCCCGGAACTTAAGGTGCGGGTGATCAATGTGGTCGACCTGATGACGCTGCAACCCAGGGAAGAACACCCCCATGGCCTGACTGACAGGGACTTTGACACCCTGTTCAGCACCGATAAACCGGTCATCTTTGCCTTTCATGGTTATCCCTACCTCATTCACCGCCTCTGCTACCGCCGCAGCAATCATAAAAATCTGCACGTACGGGGTTATAAGGAAGAAGGCACGACCACGACACCCTTCGATATGGCCGTACTGAATGATCTGGACAGGTTCCACCTGGTCGCTGATGTGATCGATCGGGTTCCCAGGCTGGGTCACAAGGCGGCCTACCTGAAACAGTTCGTGCGCGACAAACTCATTGAGCACAAACAATACATCACCCGGCACGGGCAGGACATGCCGGAGATTCTTAACTGGAAATGGCCGTATTCGTAATAGCATTTGCCGATGAGAAAATTGTCAATATACTGTTAGTCATGAGCGCCTGAGCAAATATGAATAACGCTATCTCAATTGCCTATTTTTCCATGGAAATCGGCCTCGAATCGGCCATCCCGACCTATTCGGGCGGGCTTGGCGTGCTGGCGGGTGATACCCTGCGTGCTGCTGCTGATGCGGGCATCGCCATGGCAGGCATTACCCTGTTATCTCGAAAAGGTTATTTTCGACAACATCTGGATAAAGAAGGCTGGCAATCCGAAGAACCTGTAAACTGGCCAGTCAATGATTACCTTTTACCCATGGATGCACAGGCGAGTGTGGAACTTGAAGACCGGCAAGTCGCTGTCCGTGCGTGGCGTTATGACATCAGGGGCAGCAGTGGACACATAGTCCCTGTCTATCTTCTCGATACCGATGTGCAAGATAACTCAGACTACGACCGTACTTTGACAGACCAGCTCTATGGCGGTGATGACTATTATCGACTCTGCCAGGAAGCCATACTGGGAATCGGCGGCATCCGAATTCTACGTTCCCTTGGTCATACGGATATCGAGCGCTACCACATGAATGAGGGTCATTCCAGTCTGCTTGTGTTCGAACTTATGGCGGAACTGACGCAACAGCTTGGCGAGGCCAGAACGACCACTGAACATATTGATCAGGTCCGGCGAAAATGTGTTTTTACCACCCACACGCCGGTGGCTGCCGGGCACGATCGTTTTCCCGTGTCCCTGGCTTACCGCGTACTGAAACAATGCAACCCGTTCAAGGACTGCGCTGAAGAAGTGTGCTGTGGCAACGAGCTTAATCTCACCCACCTGGCGCTTGCCGCCAGTTATTACATCAATGGCGTGGCCAAAAAGCATCGCGAGACCTCAAGGAAAATGTTCGAAGGCTACCAGATTAATTCTATTACCAATGGCGTGCATGCTTACACCTGGGCCTCCGACGCCATGCGTGAGTTGTTCGACAGGAAAATCCCGGACTGGCGGGAAGACAACCTGAGTCTTCGTTATGCCATCAGTATTGCCGACGATGATATCTGGCAGGCACACCAGCAGGCCAAGCGCCGTCTGATTGAATATGTAAACAAAACCTGCAATGCCGGTATGGATCAGAGCATCATGACATTGGGGTTTGCCCGGCGCGCCACCCTATATAAGCGTACCACGCTGATTTTTACAGATGTTGATCACCTGCGAACGATTGCCCACCATTGCGGACCGTTACAGATCATATTCGCTGGCAAAGCGCATCCCAAAGATTCGCAAGGCAAGGCATTAATCCATGAAATATTCAGGATAAAAAATATTCCGAATAATGATATCCATATTGTCTACCTTCCTGACTATGACATGGAAACAGGTAGACTAATGACCGCCGGTGTGGATCTCTGGTTGAATACACCTTTGCCGCCGATGGAGGCCTCCGGCACCAGCGGCATGAAAGCCGCCATCAATGGCGTACCGTCATTGAGCATCATGGATGGTTGGTGGATAGAAGGCTGCATTGAAGGCGTAACGGGATGGGCAATAAGCAATTCAGAACAACAAACAAAAGATTCCGCACCCGCAACAAACCATGAGGCTAATATATTTTATTCCAAGCTTGAAAATATTATCATCCCTATGTACTACCATAATCGCGATGCTTATATAGAAATCATGAAGAACACTATTGCCATCAACGGCTCATTTTTCAACACCGAGCGTATGATTAGCCAGTATGTAACCAAGGCCTATTTCAGATAGCCGCATGCAATAGTTCAACAAACCACTTATGCACTTGATCGCAGGACGATAATGCAATATTTCGATAAAACCTATCACCCACCAGGCACCCCTCCCGGCACCCTTGTTGGACGCAACGAAATTGAACCTGATGAACTTGTAATTCGCCTGATTGATTACACCAGCACTGAATTTATCGACAGGGAACTAACCAGTGCCGATGAATGTCACGCCTACCTGGATAAAGAGAGTGTCACGTGGATTCATCTACAAGGACAACCTCATGCTGACATCCTGAAAAACTTTGGGGATATGTTTGGCCTGCATCCCCTCGCGATGGAAGACATCTTAAACAAAGGCCAACGCCCTAAGGTCGAAGAGTACGATGAACAGTTGTTCGCTATAATGGCCATGCCCAGAAAAGTGAATGGCTCAACATCCATTGAGCAGGTGTCGGTATTTTTAGGTAAAAACTATATCATTAGTTTTTACGCTGGCGGTAACGATCCATTTGAACCTTTACGCAACAGATTGCGCAAGCAAAATGGTCGCATTCGTGACCAGAAGTCTGACTATCTTCTCTATTGTATTATTGATCTCGTAATCGATCAGGGATACCCCGTTCTGGAAAGCTTCGGTGAAGCCATTGAAGCTATCGAAGATAAATTATTGACCACTTTCACCAAACAAAGCACCTTAGCCGAAATTCATCTCATCAGGCGGGAACTGCTATTGCTACGACGTAACCTGTGGCCTCAACGTGAGATTCTCAACAGTTTGTTGCGTGATGAAAACAAGCTAATAACAGAAGGCACTATGGTGTATCTTCGTGATTGTTACGATCACACAATTCAAATCATGGATCTCATTGAGAATTACCGTGAAATGGCCACCAGTATGACCGATGTCTATCTCTCATCCGTGAGCAATCGACTTAATGACGTCATGCGCATCCTGACCATGATAGCCACCATTTTTATTCCTCTAACTTTTATCGTCGGCTTATATGGCATGAACTTCAGCCACCCTGATAGCCCCTGGTCTATGCCAGAACTACACTGGTATTATGGTTATCCAATGGTATGGGGAGTAATGCTTGCAATTGTAGTCGGAATGATTATCTACTTTAGGCGCAAAGACTGGTTTTAGGTTGACCGTTGTTGGTTAGTTAAGGATTCGAAGTGAAAAAACAATTAATTACCGTAGGCTGGCGAGAATGGGTGTCATTACCTGAATTAGGATTGCCCTTAATCAAAGCCAAAATCGATACCGGCGCCAAAACCTCCTGTCTGCATGCCTTTAGTGTAGAGCCGTTTAAAAAAGATGAAAAAGAATGGGTCCGCTTTGGCATCCATCCTCATCAGGGTAATAGCAAAACGGAAGTTTACTGTGAAGCAGAAGTCATTGACCAACGCCTCATCTCGGATTCAGGTGGGCATAAAGAAAAACGCTATGTAATCTCGACAGATGTGGTGCTGGCAAATCAATGCTGGCCCGTTGAAATTACACTCACCAACCGTGATACCATGCGCTTTCGTATGCTGCTCGGGCGAACAGCCATGCAACAAAGGCTCATCGTCCATCCCGACGCCTCATTTTTACTCGGCAAACCAACAACCACACACAACACAGAGTGATCGAAAATGAAAATTGCTATTTTATCCCGTAACAAAAAACTCTATTCCACTCGTCGGCTAATCGAAGCCTGCGAACAACGGGGCCATGAACCGATGGTGCTTGATGTGTTGCGCTCTTACATGGAAGTAGTGCCCAGCAAACCCGAGATGCATTTTAAAGGTGAGGTGCTTCAGGCATTTGATGCGGTTATTCCCCGGATTGGCGCTTCGGTCACCTTTTACGGTAATACGGTACTAAGACAGTTTGAAATGATGGGCGCCTTTCCGCTCAATGAATCGGTCGCCATTTCCCGTTCGCGTGACAAACTCCGCTCGTTACAGCTCCTTGCACGCCGAGGCATCGGATTGCCGAATACCGGTTTTGCCCATGATCCGGATGATATCCAGGACCTGATCAAAATGGTGGGTGGCGCACCGCTGGTCATCAAATTACTGGAAGGCACCCAGGGCATTGGCGTGGTGCTGGCTGAAACCAAAAAAGCGGCTGAAAGCGTGATCGAGGCCTTCATGGGCCTGAAAGCCAACATTATGGTGCAGGAGTACATAAAAGAAGCGGGGGGCGCCGATATTCGTTGTTTAGTTATTGGCGACAAAGTTGTCGCCGCCATGAAACGTCAGGCCCTGCCCGGCGAGTTCCGTTCCAATCTGCATCGAGGCGGTAGCGCATCATTAATCAAGATCACGCCGACTGAACGCGCCACCGCGGTTAAGGCCGCTAAAGTGATGGGGCTGAACGTTGCCGGTGTTGATATTCTTCGTGCAGAACGTGGTCCCCTTGTAATGGAGGTTAATTCTTCACCGGGTCTTGAAGGTATAGAGATTGCCACTGGCAAAGATATCGCTGGCATGATCATTGAATTCATCGAAAAAAATGCCCGGCCCAATAGAACAAAAACAAGAGGCAAGGGCTAACAACGATGACCCACAGACCCCTGAAAATAAATGGCATTAGCTTTATAGCAGGAACACGCACCACCGTTGAGTTGCCGGCAGGCCGCTTATATACGCATACGCCGATGACGATTCCTGTGCATGTTGTTAAAGGCAAACGGCTCGGCCCACGCCTGTTTATCAGCGCCGCCATTCATGGCGATGAAATCAACGGCGTTGAAATTATTCGTCGACTGTTGAAACTCCCCGCATTAAAACGACTTCGGGGAACCATTATTGCCGTTCCTATCGTCAATATACACGGGTTAATCAATCATTCCCGTTATTTGCCTGACCGGCGCGATCTGAATCGATCATTCCCGGGCACGGAAAAAGGTTCTTTGGCGGCACGGCTTGCTAACCTGTTCATGCAGGAGATAGTCAGCCAGAGCACCCATGGTATTGATCTACATACCGGCGCCGTTCACCGCAGTAATCTGCCTCAGATCCGCGCCAATCTGGATGATGAAGAAACAGATACACTCGCCAGAGCATTTGAAGTACCTGTTATTATTTCCTCCAATCTGCGTGATGGCTCGTTAAGAGAAGCGGCGGCAGAACATGGCATTCCTATGTTGCTGTATGAAGCCGGTGAAGCCCTGCGTTTTGATGAAGTCTCCATCCGCGCCGGGGTTAAAGGCATCATCAACGTCATGCGCAACCTGGAAATGCTACCCCCTTCTCGCAGCAAATCGAAAAAACATATTGAGCCCGTGGTCGCACGTTCCAGTTCCTGGGTGCGCGCACCGGACAGTGGCATTCTTCGCGCCATGGTGGCGCTGGGCAGCCGGGTCAAAAAAAACACCCTGCTCGGGGTTGTCGCCGATCCATTTGGTGAAACAGAAACCACCATTACCTCGACCTTCAACGGTATTGTCATTGGTCGAACCAATTTGCCTCTGGTGAATGAAGGCGATGCGCTGTTTCATATCGCCCGCTTCGAGCATGTGGCCGAAGCCGCCAACAAGGTCGATGAATTTCAGGAAGAACATTCTCCCGAACTGATGCCCTCACCCCATCCGGAGAGTCCTATTATTTAATCGTGAACCGCATGCCCGGGATAAAAAACTAAGCAATAAATATTGTGCCTGCTTTGATTTTTGGATATACAATCT
>JASBTR010000170.1 GCA_030148325.1 Gammaproteobacteria bacterium | reverse complement strand
TCTGGAAGGAATATATCAAGAATCAGAAGCCAGATGATCCTGATGATGATTTTAGTGTGCTGTAATCGCCTTTAGGCGAAATGACCGGCTTTCAGCCGTAACCTGAAGCCACCGGCTTTTAGCCGGTGGAGTATTCACTGCAGGCTTTTGTGTATAAGAACGATGTAGCATTCCTGATGTGGTACGCTGGTTTTCGAGCTGCCTCATTCCATGGTTCCAGTAATTTGAAATGAAAAGACGTCGTTTTTTAAAAGAACTTATCGCCGGTGCTGTGGCAAGTTCGGTATTGAAGTCATCGCTGGCCGAAGCTGCTTTTTCGGCACAAACCAGTCAGCGCTATTTACGTCCCCCCGGCGCACTGGCCGAGGAGGAGTTTGAAAGCCGCTGCATTCGCTGCGGCCAGTGTAGCGAGGTATGCCCGAATCGGTGTATCAAATATTTTGATCTCGAAAACGGAATCGACTCACTGAATACCCCGTATATTGTTCCCCGCAGCAAGGCCTGCATTTTGTGTATGAAGTGCGGGCAGGTGTGTCCGACCGGCGCCATTAAGCCCCTTGAGCGTACTGCCGAAGATATTCTTGCCCATGTAAAAATGGGTAAAGCGCGGGTGGAGAAAAGCCTATGTCTGTCCTATCAGGGGAAAACCTGTGGCGTTTGCTATCGCGCCTGTCCTTTGCAGGATGTGGGGATCAGAGTCGGTTTGCTGGAGCAGCCTCATGTTCTCGAAGGCTGTGTCGGCTGCGGGCTGTGTGAACGATCCTGTATCCAGTTGCCGCAGGCGATAAAAATTATTCCTGATCATATTCTTAAGGCTAGCGCTTCATCATGAGTTCCAGCTCGAAACCTTTCTTCCTCTGGCGGCATCTCAACAAATTGCGTTGGCTGGTGCTGAGCCTGGTTTTTCTTATGCTGGTAGCCCTGCCTTTTGTGCATGTCTACCAAACTTACGTGGCATCTTTTTCCTATGATCTTCTGGATCCAGATGAAAAAGAGCTATTCGATATTATGGAGGCCCTGACTTCACCCCTGACCAATAATCCGGCCAATGACCTGGATGCGATCAAGGGCAATACCTGGTCAGGCAAATTTTTTGGTTATAAAATTTCCGATCCTCTTGCCGTTGTCGGGCAGGCGGCGGCCAGTCTGTCAGTTTACTGGCCCTTTGCATTGACGGCCCTGATACCCATTCTGTTTACCCTGCTGTTGGGGCGTTTTTACTGTGGCTGGATCTGTCCGGCTAACTTTCTGTATGAACTCAATACTATTATCGCGTTGTCATTACAGCGTTTCGGCATCAGGGTAGGTCATCGTCGCTTCGACCGGCGTCTTAAATATCTGGTGCTGGCGCTGGGTCTTGTTTTGTCCGCTATCAGCGGCTCGGTGCTTATCTCGGTTATCTATCCCCCGGCGATTGTCGGTCGTGAGCTGTATTTTGGCATTGCCCTGGGAGGTGTGGGTGCGGGGCTGGCGTTTTTTGTCCTGACCCTGTTGTTTGATCTGCTGGTTTCACGTCGAGGTTTCTGTCGTTATGTCTGTCCCGGCGGCGCACTCTATTCCTTGCTGGGCCGATTCAGATTGTTTCGCATTCGGCGGATTGTGGAAAACTGCAATGACTGTGCGAAATGTAATGCAGTCTGTGAATTTGGCCTGGATCCGCTACGTGATGATTTCGGTCAGGAATGCAACAATTGCACGGCCTGCATCGCCGTCTGCCCAACCGATGCGTTGACCTTTGTCACCCGCCTGCGCGATGAAGCAAATCAGGGACCGGGGCACCTGGGGAGAAAATATAAACACCTGCAGAAGAACTCAGGATGAGAACATGCGTCGGCGTTCTTTTTTGCAGAAGCTAATCGTTACCACCAGCACTCTGGCTGTTGCGGTGCTGCCTTATGGGCTTGCACGCTTGCTCAGTCCGGCGGTAGCGCATGATTTTTCCCATCACCTGCGCCCACCCGGTTCGCTGGCGGATGACGAGGCTTTTGTCGCGGCCTGTATCGGCTGTGGCCTGTGTGGCGAGATCTGTCCACCGAAGTGCATCCTGTTCGACAAACGGGAAGGGGGTAATCAGGTCAATACGCCCTATATCAATCCGGAGAACAAGGCCTGTACACTCTGTGGAAAATGCATGGATGTCTGTCCGACCGAGGCGATTACCCATGTAGAACGCGATGAGATCAAAATGGGACTTGCCCAGATTGATCGCAGCGCCTGCTATCCCTGGGTGGACCGAGGTGTGTGTGGCGCCTGTGTTGCGATCTGTCCACTGGGTGATAAAGCGATCGTTTTTGAATTTGCCAATATGTATCGCCCGGTGATTGTGGAAAAGGGTTGCGTAGGTTGTGGCCTGTGTGTGGAAATCTGTCCGCATCCCAGCCTGCCAATCAGAATTGTTGAACCATCAATGGGCTCGATAGTGAAACATGCTATCGGGTAAGAAGCGAACTGCAGGGTGGGCGACCGAAGGAAGTGCACCACAGGCACTCCCTTCGGCAGACAACTTATTAACCGCACTCACAGGTATTGAGTGCCATAGAACCGGTGGGCACAAAAAACGTGCCTACCCTACGTACCGTTATTGATCTATGTATTATCTTATGAAAAAGTTTAAAAATATTTTTTACCGAATGACTTTTTTCACTCTGGCTTTGCTACTGTCCGCCAACGCATTCGCACATCATGTGCTTGGTCGTCCGGCCTACAGCCTGAACGAAGACTCCAATACGCCGCCAAGCATGCAGGTAGAAACCCAGATCGGAAAATATTTTCTCACCTATATGATTTTTCCCGCCTTCCCCAAACCGGGCGAGAAAGGCCGTATCAATATTTATGCTTCGCGGATTGATTCGGGCGATACGCTTGCTTCACCCATCAGCTTCTTTGTACGTGATGGCGGCTGGTTTGCGGACAAAAAGGAAGAAGAACTGGGAACCCAGGATGTGTATGACGGTGTTTACCGACAGGGTTTCGTGTTCAAGGAAAAAGGCAGTTACATCATCACCGCGAAGTTCGAGGCGGATGGCGAACCCTATAGCATCGACTTTCCTCTGCAGATTGGCGAAAGCACATCCATGCTGCCTGTCGGCGTTGCGCTGGGCAGTATTGTGCTGGTGCTGGTGGCGGTAAATATTGTACAGCGCAAGCGTCTGATACGGGAAAAAATACTCGATACCCGGAACGACGCATGACCATGACCCACCCCGGTCTTCCCGATTTATGGGGCTACCTTGTCTGGGGCTTCATGCTGGTGCTCGGCCTGTGGTCGCTGCTGGCCGGCACGCCACATGATCTGCAACGGCGAACCCTGAACCTGAAAGCCTTCTGGTTAACTCGTCCTCTGGTTCAGTTTTTTACTCGCTCACTCTGGCCTCTGCGGCTGCTGAAGCTGGCGGTGGTTATCCTGTTCCTGCTGGTCATCGTTGCCGGGCTTTATGGTTCGCCGATTGCGGAAAGAAACCTGGCTACGGTGTTGACCTGGAATATCTGGTGGGCGGGTTTAATTGTCTCGGTCTTTTTTCTGGGTTCCGTCTGGTGTGCGGTTTGTCCCTGGGATACGCTGGCCGGCTGGCTGGTTCGGCCGCGGCTGTGGTTTGCCAGAATCAATAACAGTCTTGATCTGAAAGTCCCTCGTTATTTACGCAGCGTGTGGCCCGCATTGCTGATGTTCATCGGCCTGACCTGGCTGGAACTGGGTGTGGGTGTAACTACCAGTCCCTACGCAACGGCCCTGTTGTCCCTGTTGATGGTGGTGCTGGCGACGCTGAGCATGGCGCTTTTCAGGAACAAGGCTTTCTGCCGTTATATCTGTCCGGTGGGACGCACGGTTGGTTTCTATTCTCAGCTGGCGCCGGTGGAGCTGCGGCCGATCGATGCGGGTGTCTGTGCTGCCTGCACCACGCTGGAATGTTACAACGGCAGCGATAAGGTCGATCCCTGTCCCACGCAACTGGTAATGGGGAGCCTGACTCAGAATACCTATTGCACCTCCTGTGGCAACTGTGTGCGCAGTTGCCCGCAGCAGAATGTTTCCTGGCGCCTGCGCCCGCCCAGCTATGAAGCGGTAGCCGATGCCCGCCCGCACTGGGACGAGGCCTGGTTCATGCTTGGCCTGCTGGCCCTGACCGCCTTTCACGGCCTGACCATGATGCCTTTCTGGGAACAGTGGATGAGTGCGTTTGCGCAAGAGATTGGCGACTCGGGTCAGTTGCTGGCCAGTTTCTCCATCGGCTTGTTTCTCAGCCTGCTGCTGCCGGTGCTGTTATATGCGCTGACGATTTTTGTGCTGCAACATCTTAACGGCAGGCAGGTTGGTTTTCGGAGCCTGTTTATCGGCATGGTGTTTATCACCCTGCCGTTGGCCTTTGTTTATCATCTTGCGCATAACCTCAACCATCTGGTGCGTGAAGGCGTAGGACTGGCTGAGGTATTTCTGAACCCCTTAGGGATTGGGCTTGCGCCACTGAGCATGGCGGAAAAACATCAGCGGCATTTCGATATGCTTATTTCACAGGATGCCCTGTTTGTGATCCAGGGTCTGTTGATGATGTTCGGCTTCTGGCTTGCGATCAAGGTTTTGCGCCATCGTGGTCAGCGCCTGCTGCCGCAGGCCGGCTGGCGCATGTTGCCGGTGCTGGTTTTTATTATTGCCGTCAACGGCTTTCACCTGTGGTTGCTGATGCAGCCGATGGTGATGAGAATGTAACGGAGATCGGAAATGGATCGCAGGGAATTTTTCAGACGCAGCGCCGGCAAGGCGGCGCGAACGGTGACTGAGCATGTTAATAACAAGGTGCAGCAGAATGCCGCCCACTGGATACGTCCGCCTTTTGCCATAGACGAACTGGACTTTCTGCTGGCCTGCACCCGTTGTAAGGCCTGTACTGAGGCCTGTAGCTATAATGTAATTTTCCCCCTGCCGGCAAGACGTGGCGTACAGGTAGCCGCTACGCCGGTGATGGATCTGTTGAACAGGGGCTGTCACCTGTGTGAAGACTGGCCCTGCGTGCAGGCCTGTGACACAGGTGCGTTGAAACGGCCTGAGCTTGAAGCAGATGAAGATTCTGAAGCCGAAACGCAAGCAGTACTCTGGCCGAAACTGGCGCGAGTAACAATAGATGAAAAAACCTGCCTGCCCTACGCCGGGCCGGAATGCGGCGCCTGCCGCGGCAGCTGTCCGGTTCCCCAGGCATTGCTGTGGAAGAGTGAGAAACCAACTATTGATGAAACAGTCTGCACTGGCTGTGGACTATGCCGCGAGGCCTGTATCATCGAACCCAAAGCCATCAGAGTTCAGTCGAAATACGCAGGGGAGCAGGGTATCGGTTGATTTCAGTTAAAAAATTACCCCGGTTCAGATGACAGGATAATTTTTCTGTCTTTTGACCCGGCTTCAGTTTCTCAGAGAACGGTGCGAAAAGCCGGTTCTATGGTCGTTGGTAGGCCATAGACTATTTGAAAAAATAGGGTTATTCTTTCTCTAAGTAACTGTTCCAGAAGAGCGTTCCGTTATTCTCGCAAACAAGAATAACGAGCCACCCTTTTGGAACGCTTATTTAGTTAAAAACAAAATAAAAGGGAGTTGTCACTGAATAGATCACCGATTTATCGGCATGCAGGCTCTCTCAGAAAGGGCATGTGCCGAATAACGTTTGTCCTGTTTCTGGCAATGATGGCTATGACGACGAATGCCGCACGTCGGCATCTGGAAGTAGTCGTCATTCACTCCTACCATCAGGACTACCCCTGGACGTCTCTTCAGCATGAGGGGTTTAGAGATGCCCTGTCCCATGCACTGCCGGAGTACGACATCAATTTCTCGGTCGAGTATCTCGATACCAAACGGGTCAGGCCCAGCACTGGCTATCTGCAGAAATTTCTGTCGTATCTGCAGGCCAAGCATTTCGGTGATATCCCTGAACTCATCTATATAACCGATGATAATGCAATGCATTTTATATTGGATATGGGGGTGCAGTTATTTCAAACGACACCTGTTGTTTTTTCCGGGGTTAATAATCTTTCTCTTGCGGGGGTACTGGATCGAGAGCAAATAACCGGTGTCTTCGAACGTAAGGATGTGGAGGCCAGTATAAGACTCGTCCAGCAGATACGGCCAAAGACGGAACGCATCATATTCCTCGGTGATGGTGGTTCCACTGATTATGCCATTGGCCTCAGGATCAAAGAAGTTTCACAGCGCTATGCCGGGCTGGAAATTATCCACATCAGCAGGAATCGGCTGGATGATTTGCAGGAAAGGTTACAGGCAGCTGGAACAGGCGTGGTTATTGTGACTACGATTGGTGGTGTGCGAGATACAAACGGCCGGGTGCTTGAACTCAATGAGATCATGGCGCAGATTACCGATACAGGCCGCATGGTGCTGATCATGGAAGACGCCTATTTTTTCCCCGGCGTACTCGGTGGCTATGTCACTACGGCTCGACTTCAGGGTGAAACGGCAGCCCGGCTTGCGACCCGGATTATTCGGGGAGAGTCTGTTTCCACTATCAAGCCTGTTACAGAAAGTCCTGCCGAACTTGTATTCGACTGGAATGCATTACAGTATTTCGGCGTGCGGCTGAGTGATGAGCTTATGGCCAGGGCAAAAATCATTAATCAGCCACTTCCTTTTCTTGAACGCCACCCGAAGCTGGTGCGCTGGATGCTGGCTGTTTTTATTGCAGCAGCGGTGATTATCATTGCTGTTTTCATTTTTGTCACCCGCCACAAAAATCGTATCATTAAAGAACAGACCACAGATGAATTGACCGGCTTGCCTAATCGTACCCGCCTGTTGCAGGATACTCGCGCGATGTCCACACCGCGCTTCGCTGTGATCGATATCCATAACTTCAAAGCGATAAACACCTTCTATGGTCTGGACACGGGTGATGCCGTGCTTATTGCCGTTAGCCAGGAAATTGCACACTGTCTGCCGGAGGAGGTGCGGCTGTATCGAATGGGGAGAGACCAGTTCGGTGTGCTGGCGGATCGTTCTCTGGATTTCAGGTTGTTCAAACAGCTGATAGCAAAGATTGTTGAGACGCTCAGACATAACCACCTGTCGATCGGTGAGCCGGAAATACACCTCACCGCTAGCGCGGGTATCAGCAGTCCTGAAAGCACATCGCTGATTGCCGGCGCGGAGCATGCCCTGCACATAGCCAGGGAACGAAATGAAGGCTATGCGATTGACGAGGATGCGCGGGAAAATGCCGAGCGCCAGAAGCAGAATATTCTCTGGGCCAACAAACTGAGTACAGCCCTGGAAAGCGGTCGGATCAGGCCCTTCTTCCAGCCTATTATCCATAATACCAGCGGCAAACGGGAAAAATATGAAGCGCTGGTGCGCTTGATCGATGAAGACGGCAGCATCATTACGCCGTTTTTCTTTCTCGAAACCGCCAAACGCACACGCCAGTACGCGATGCTGACGCGCACGATGATCGAGCAGAGCCTCGATATGCTGAGCGACCGTTCTATTAGCATCTCCCTCAACTTAACTGTGGAGGACATCCGTAATTATAAGACGGTTCGGTTCTTCAAGGATAAATTGAAAGAACACAATGTGCCTGATCGCATAGTCGTGGAACTGATCGAGAGTGAAGGCATTGAGAACTACGAAGAAGTCAGCCGCTTCATTGCCGAGATAAAGGAACTGGGTTGCCGTGTAGCTATTGATGATTTCGGTACAGGTTATTCCAACTTTACCCACCTCATGCATCTGAATGCGGATTATCTGAAAATAGACGGTTCTATTATTAAACGTATTAACGACGATATGAACTCGGAGCTGGTTATTCGTATGCTGGTGGATTTCGCCCACCGACTGGGTATGCAAACCATTGCGGAATACGTTGACTCACAGGCGCTACTGGACAAGGTGACTGCACTGGGAGTGGACTACTCGCAGGGATTCTTCCTTGGTAAACCGGAACCTGAGTTACCTGATGCCTGAGAATCGGGGCTAAACACAGACTCCACTAAATAGATAGTATTGTTCTCATTTGTGGTAGATGCTTGCGTGTGTCACAGATTCCGGGCCTGGTTTTCAGTTTATGTTTATCAATCCCAGTCTTCATCATTCTGCGCGGGCATGTCGGCATGGCAGCGCTGGCAGGGGACTTTCTGTTCACTGTAGTAATCGTGATCATCGTCACTGCCGCCGCGATAAGCTTCGTAGTCTGTTGGCAGGCGGTGGGCGATGCCTTTGTGACAGTCGATGCAGGTTTTGCCTCGTTTCTGTGAGAGGCTGTGAATGGCGCTACTTCTGCTTTGCTGGCGGGAAATGTCCATGGCAGGGAAACCATGACAGTTGCGGCATTCCCTTGAATCGGTATCTTTCATGTTTTTCCAGACATGTTTGGCCAGATCCAGCCGTTTGGCCTGAAATTTTTCCGGGGTATTGATGGAACCCAGCACCTTGTGCATCAGTTCGTTGGTGGCTCTTATTTTTCGCACCAGCATGTGTTCCCATTCACGCGGAACATGGCAGTCGGGACAGGTGGCTCTTACGCCGGTACGGTTACTGTAGTGAATAGTGTGGCGGTATTCCTGATAAACGTTTTCCTTCATTTCATGACAGCTAATGCAGAAGTCCATATCGTTGGTTGCTTCGAGAGTGGTATTGAATGCGCCCCAGAGCAGGATGCCGCTGATAAATGCGATAAACAGTAGTGCTAATGAACAGCGTTTACAGATTTTTTCGGTGATACGCTGACGTCGGTGTGTAGTGCCGGGTTGCTCTGGATGTTGCTCGGACATGGTTTGTTTTCAGTACCTGAGTGTTGTGATTATCGGATAAATCAGGTTAAAAAAATGCAATGCGAACGGTGGGGCATGGCTGGAACGTGTGCTTATGTGTAATTTTTTCCGGGCCGGGTGAACAGGGCCAGAACTTCACCGGCGTGTTTCCGTTTCTGGCCATTACAACTGATGAAACGCTGAACCTTGAAGTATTTGAGCGTATTGGCCTTGCAGTAGGTCTTACGGGTGAAACGCGTATCGTGGTTTGAAATCAGAACTGAAATTTTTTTACGGCCATGTTGTTCTGCCAGCTCTGCCAGTTTTACCTGCTGCTCCAGATCAAAGCCGCCGGCACTGTAGCTGGTGAAGTTGGCGGTATCCGTTAGCGGTGCATAAGGTGGATCACAATAGACCACATCACCTTCACGGGCGAGGCTGAGTGATTCTTCAAATGAGCAGACTCTGAAGTCTGCTGATTGTGCTTTATGGTGAAATGCGAGCATTTCTTTTTCCGGGAAATAGGGGCGCGCGTAACGTCCAAAGGGAACATTATAGCCGCCCTTTGCATTATAACGGCAGAGACCGTTATAACCATGCCGGTTGAGGTAAACAAACAGTGCGGCTTTCTGGCGAATATGGTTCGTGCTATTGAAGCGATCGCGCAAGGCGTAATAACTGTCGGCATTATTATTTTCGCCGTTGAAATAACGCTTGCAGTAATGAATAAAGCCGGGGCCTTCCTGTTTTATGGTTTCATACAGGTTGATCAAATCGGCATTGGTATCACAGAGCAGGTAGGCGGGGTAACGAGTATTCAGAAACAGGGCGCCGGAACCGGCAAAGGGTTCAATCAGCCGTTCACCTTCTGGCAGCAGCGATTTAATCTTATCGATGATTCGGTATTTGTTTCCTGCCCATTTAAGAAAAGGGCGGATGATCGGCGAGTCTGTTTCCACCACAACCTTTGCAGCCATCAGACGATATCCTTGATGAAGACTTTTGCCTTGCGTTGATAGTTGTACAACGCCCGCCGTTTAACCGGAAGTTTATCCAGGGCGCCGGAGTTGAAGCCATGTTCACGAAACCAGTGTGAGGTGCGGGTGCTAAGTACAAACAGACGAGTGATACCCAGTTGCCGGCTCTGTTTTTCGATATAGCCTAACAGCGCCTTGCCGCGGCCCTGTGTGCGATAATCAGGATGTACGGCAAGGCAGGCCAGTTCGCTGATTTTTTCCTTAATGAAAGGATAGAGTGCGGCACAGGCGACAATAGCGCCGTCACGTTCGACCACGGTAAAGTGTTCAATTTCCATTTCCAGTTTTTCACGCGAACGGCGTACCAGAATGTCCTCGGCTTCCAGCGGCGCGATCAGTTCAAGAATACCGCCGATATCTTCCAGCCTGGCCTGGCGCGTATCCTCGAAGGGATCGGCCATCAGCAGGGTGCCGCTGCCATCGCGGGTAAACAGCTCCAGTAGCAGGGCGCCGTCGATATTGCGGTCGATAATATGGGCGCGTGCGACCTCTTTACGGCAGGCGCTGATAGCGGCTTGTAAACAATGCTGGATCACCTCGCCCAGTTTGTGTTTTTTATCGAGCAGCCTTTCGGCATGGCTGAGAGTGAGTTCACGGATCAGGTGATGACGGTTATCGGTCACGCCCTTGCCATCGACCAGATAGATCAGTTTGTCGGCCCTCAACCGTGCGGCAACCGTGGTGGCTACGTCTTCCGCGCTGAGATTAAAAATTTCCCCGGTGGGGGAATAGCCGATGGGTGAGAGCAGGGCGATGGCGCCGGAATCCAGCAGGTTCCTGAGTGCGGATGTATCAACACGCCGGACTTCGCCGGTGTGCCGGTAGTCTACCCCATCGCGCACACCCAGCGGTTGAGCCGTGATGAAATTGCCGGAGACCACCCGGATACAGGCGCCGGCCATGGGCGAGTTGGTCAGCCCCATCGAGAGCAGGGCCTCAATTTCCTGGCGCACACAACCTGCCGCTTCCTTGACGCAGAGCAGGGCTTCATCGTCGGTCACGCGCAGGCCGTTGACATAATGCAACTGGGCGTTACGTTTTTTTAGCCGGGCTTCGATTTGCGGACGGCAGCCATGCACCAGCACCAGCTTGACGCCAAGACTGTTAAGCAGTGCGAGATCATGCACCAGGGTTGAAAACTGGGCATCAGCCAGCATTTCGCCGCCAAAGGCGATAACGAAGGTGCGCCCGCGAAAGGCATTGATATAGGGGGCGGAATCCCGGAACCAGCGGACGAAGGTTTTGCTATCGGGGTGGGCCGGCTGTTTCATGGTGCGATTGTTGGAGCTACCAGGCTGAAAACAAAGGGAATAATGAATACGGATGCAAAGATACAAGAGAAACGAGAAAAAATACAGGAAAATCCGATAGATGGCAGAGTCCAGACAAATAGTGATAATACCTGACTAGAATGATATGAAATAAGCGCTATACTGAAACTAAAGGCGACGATTGCCAGCCTATGTTTATCGACCAGTATCCTGTAAGGAGATAACGCTATGACACTGAATATTGCTGGAAAGACGATTGAGACGAATTATCAGGGGTTTCTCTACAACACGGAAGACTGGAATGAAGACTATGCCAGGGTGATTGCCGAGCGGGACGGGCTGACCCTGTACAATGATCACTGGGAACTGATTTATTATTTCCGTGAGTATTATAAAGAAACCCAGATGATTCCGACCATGCATCGGATCGTGCGGGATCTGGGGCCAAAAAATGCGCGCTTCCATAATCAGAAGGCCTATGAACGGCATATCTACAGCCTGTTCCCCTGTGATCCTGTACATGAAGTGTGCAAGCTCGCGGGCCTGCCCATGCCTCAGCCTGATGACTGAGCTAGTCAAAAAAACAGGGCGGATGTTTTTTTCATCCGCCCTTGTTTTATAACCCTGATAGCAATCCATGAAACCTCAGCTACACTTTTGTTCGTCCCTCGTTCTACCAGTTACTTTTCTTTTTCCAGCGGATTTTAGGAATCAACAGGCCCAGAAACATACCGCCAAGCAGGACGCCGGCGCCGGCGATGAACCATTCCCGCTGGGAACGATCCTTGAGCACCTGATTTTCCTGCGCCATCATCTGCAGCTTCTTTTCCAGGGAAATAGTCTGCTGTTGTAGTTCACGGTTTTCCCTGTCGAGCAGGATCGGCTTGGCGGCGACCTGTTTGAGTCGGCTGAGTTCGCTTTCTGCAGTTTTAAGTCTGGCCTGAAGCGTTTTGCCTTCGGCACCCAGTTCGCGTCGATGTTTGCGCAGGCTCTGTACTTCTTCGCGCAGGCTGATGTTTTCAGTTTTCAGCTTTTCGAGTTTCTTTTCCGCAGCTTCCAGTTTTATTTTTGCGATGGGTTCCGGACTCAGATATTGAGAACGAATCCAGCCTTCGGTGCCGTTCTCGGTTCTGACTTTGGCATAGCCGGTATCGGTAATTTCGATCACATCCAGCCTGGTGCCTGTGGGCAGGGTGCGGATGATCTGATATGAGCTACCCTGACCTGTGCGCAGGGTGATTACCAGTTGGTCGCTGACATACTGAATATCTTCCGCCTGGCTCAGGGGGGATACAAAAATAAGTGTGAGAATAACTATTAACTGTTTCACTGTGAGACCCTGTGATTTTGTAATTGGCTATTATTTTTTTAAATGACAATGCCATATGTGCTATGGATTATATATAAAGTAATACTATTTAACAGCGGAGTAGGGCGCAAATGCGTGATTATTCACGTTTTATCTGGTTTGTGACGATAAAATCGCACTCGTGGGGAACTGTCATATCAATGTCATATTATCTGGGTGTAATACAGCCCTGTTACAGTAACGTGCAAATGTGTCATAAAATTGTCATTATCGATAGCGGAAAAAACTATGACAGATAAAAGTAATCCCAGGGTTTTAGTGGTTGAGGATGAGTTGGCTATTCGGGAAATGCTGGGTTTTACCCTGGCGCGCGCTGGATTCGAAGTGCTGGAGGCTGAGGATACCCGTGAAGCAACCGATCTCATTGCCCGGACGCGGCCTGATGTGGTCTTGCTGGACTGGATGTTACCGGGAATTAGCGGGATCGATTTCGCCCGGCGCCTGCGGCGGGAAGAGGTCACGCGTGAGCTGCCTATCATCATGCTCACCGCTCGTGGTGAGGAAGCCAGCAAGCTTAAGGGTTTTGCTGTCGGGGCGGATGATTACATTACAAAACCCTTTTCAACTCAAGAGCTTATTGCCAGAATCAAGGCCCTGTTGCGGCGTTCCGGGATAGAAAGAGAAGATGAGATGGTGGTAATCGAGGGCCTTAGCCTTGATACTGCCGGCCATCGGGTTAATATTAAGGGCAAAACAGTGAAACTGGGGCCGACCGAGTTTCGCCTGCTGCATTTTTTCATGACCCACCCGGAACGGGTTTACAGCCGTGACCAGCTGCTGGATCAGGTCTGGGGCAATCAGGTTTATATTGAGGATCGCACCGTGGATGTCCATATTCGACGCCTTCGCAAGGCGCTGGCGCCATTTGACTATGATCAGCATGTGCAGACCGTACGCGGCTCCGGTTACCGCTTTTCCAAACAGGTATAAATCCACATGGCGGTGAAAGAGTTCTGGCAATTTGTGGTTCTGGGGTTGCTCGCGATCCTGGTGGGGGCGATGATCGGCCAGATCAAAACCATACTGCTGATTTATCTGCTGCTCTGGCTTGGCTGGTATTTCAGTAATATGGTCAAGTTGGGACGCTGGCTTGAGCAGGGCAAAAAATACTCGCCACCGGTGTCCCACGGTCTGTGGGGATACATTTTTACTGAAATCTATCACATGCAGCAGCGCAAGCGCCGCCGTAACAAGAAGCTGGCCAAGTTACTGGGCCGCTTTCGTGAGTCTACCGCCGCCTTGCCCGAGGGCGTAATTGTTCTGCGTGAGCAGGGTGAGATCGAATGGTGGAATGAAATGGCGGGGGAACTGCTGGGGCTGAAATATCCTCAGGACGTGGACCGGCGGCTCACCAACCTGTTGCGCAATCCTGAGGTCATGGACTATTTCCGGAACAGCGATGCACAAAAGCCTGTCCACTTTCCCTCGCCGGTCGCCGAGCTAAAAATTCTCTCGCTGAAAATCGTACCCTACGGCAATAACCAGAAGCTGGTGGTGGTGCGCGATGTGACATTGAACAAGCGGGTAGAAGAAATGCAGCGCGATTTCGTCGCGAATATTTCCCACGAATTACGCACACCGCTGACGGTGATCAACGGCTATCTGGAAAACCTGCTGGAAGGCAGCGGCGATCTGGATGCTGAGCGCCTGCAGCATACTTTTCGGGTGATGCAACAGCAGGCGATCCGCATGCGCCAGCTGACTGATGACCTGACTACGCTGTCGAATGTAGACAATGACAAGTTAGGTCCCCGCAATGAAGTGGTCAATGTGCCGCAGATGCTGGGCAGCCTGCATGAAGAAGCGCGGATCCTCAGTGGCGAAAATAACCACACCCTGGTGTTTGAAGTGGATGATGAGTTGTTCCTGCGCGGTGATCCCAGAGAGCTGGATAGTGTGTTTACCAACTTAATGGTCAATGCTATCAATTACACTCCTGCCGGCGGCGCGATTCGCGTTCGCTGGTACCAGGATGACAGTGGCGCCCATTTCGAGGTCAACGATACCGGCATCGGCATCGCTCCCTATCATGTCGAGCGTCTTACCGAGCGTTTTTATCGGGTGGATGTGGCGCGCTCGCGTCATACCGGTGGTTCGGGCCTGGGGCTGGCTATCGTTACCCGCGCCCTGCAACGGCATCAGGCCGGTCTGCGCATCGACAGTGAAATTGGTCGGGGCAGCGCCTTTATTTGCGATTTTCCCAAAGAGATCATCATACATAAAAGCGATATCATGCCGCCTGCGCCCACCAGCCTCAGCGGCTGACCTGTGGGTTGAAAAATATTGACGCAAAGAACGCAAAAGGATTTCAAAAAGATAACTATCACCAAATAGTGAATTTTAAACAGGAAGGCTCCACATCGTTGAATCCTTGCATGAATCTCTTTGTGTTAAATTCCCCGCTGCTTACAGCGGAAACCGGTAGGAGCGGGCTTGCCCGCGAATAGTTTGAGGTGCATCCAGGCGCTTTCGCGAGCAAGCTCGCGCCTACGATTTAATACCCCGCCTGCTTGTGGCGGGGTAGTTTATTTTCTTAGAGGTTTAGTGGTGCGAGTCGTCCCCACGATTATTACGAAAGCGTCACTGTTGTCACAATATCGTCACATAGCATTCATCAATCTGTCACATTTGATACCTACACTCGTCTCTTGTTACAAAAATATTTCGAGGAGAATCATTATTATGTTTCACAAAAAACTAATTACTTCGTTGCTTGTTGCTTCCGCGCTGGTAGCGGGACATGCGCAGGCTGACAGCAAGGTTGACGCCGGGCTAAACGACTACTCTCGCGCCAGTGGCGTATCCGGTAACCTCAGTAGTGTGGGTTCCGATACGCTGGCTAATCTCATGACGCTATGGGCGGAAGAGTTCAAGCGTATCTATCCTAATGTCAATATTCAGATCCAGGCCGCAGGTTCTTCAACTGCGCCGCCCGCCCTGACCGAAGGCACTTCCAATCTTGGCCCTATGAGCCGCAAGATGAAATCCAAGGAAATCGAAGCTTTTGAAAAGAAATACGGCTACAAGCCGACGGCTATTCGTGTCGCCATTGATGCCCTGGCGGTCTATGTCAACAAGGACAACCCCATCAAGGGCATGACCATTCCGGAAGTGGATGCTGTTTTTTCTTCTACCCGCAAGTGTGGTTATACAAAAGATGTTAACAACTGGGGTGATCTGGGTCTGAGTGGTTCCTGGAAGAATCGCAAAATCCAGATTTATGGCCGCAATTCGGTGTCCGGCACCTACGGTTATTTCAAGAAAAAGGCGCTGTGTAAAGGTGACTACAAAAACAGCGTAAACGAGCAGCCGGGTTCGGCTTCCGTGGTTCAGTCTGTGACCACCTCCCTTAATGGCATCGGCTATTCGGGTATTGGCTACAAGACTTCCGGTGTTCGTGCTGTGCCGCTGTCCAAGAAAGCCGGTAAGCCTTTTGTCGAGGCTACGTCTGAAAATGCTATCAAGGGTACCTACCCATTGGCGCGTTTCCTTTATATCTATGTAAACAAGCATCCGAACAAGCCACTGCCTCCGCTGGAACGCGAGTTCCTCAAGATGGTCCTGTCCAAATCCGGCCAGACCGTAGTCGTCAAGGATGGCTATATTCCACTGCCGGCCAAGGTAGCAGCCAAGGAAATGAAGAAGCTGCACTAGCGCCAGGTTGTTTTCATGTGTTTTCCCTGCCCCGCTTTGCGGGGCTTTTTTTTTGCCTGGCGAATGACGGGTTTTATTACTCTACTGTCACAATTTGCTTACATTGATTGTCATTTATGCAGCGCCGGAGTCAGGACGAAAATTGAAAATATGCACAAGTATTTGAATTAAAAGATAAACCCGTATAAAAATGAATTATCGAGGGGCTGTTGTGATTGTCACATTACTGTCATATATTGCGACTATCCTTCGCCCGTGGTTTCTATTTTAATGCTTTCTGACCTTTCGAGCGTTTCATGAGTACAGTGAATACTGATCTGCATATGCGGTGGCGACAGCTCAAGGATCGGCTGGCACGTTATATCGTCGCGGTGGGTGGTATTGGCGTCATCGCATCCATTATCCTGATTTTTGTCTATCTGCTAGTCATCGTGCTGCCCTTATTTAGTGGGGCAAGTATTGAAAAAGTAGCCGATTATCCGCTGCCGGCCCAAACGGGGAAAACCCTGTATCTGGCCATGGAGGAGCAGGCTGAGATTGCCATACGGGTTACGGATCAGGGCCAGGTTCAGTTCCTGCAAACGGCGACCGGTGAGCTGTTAAAGACGGTTCAGCTGCCGTTGCCTGAAAATACCAGCATCAGCAGTTTTTCTGCGGGCACACCCGAGAGTTCGGTGCTGGCTGTGGGCCTGTCCAATGGCCAGGTGATCGTATTCAAACACCATTTTAAAATCAGCTTTCCCAATGACAAGCGGGTGCTGACGCCCGTTGTCGAATATCCACTGGGGCCGGAACCCCTGCTGCTGGATTGGGGTAAGCGTCCGTTGCAGACTCTGGCGGTGCAGATGGATGAGGAAAGTGCGACTCTTGTGGCGGTCACCGATGATCAGCGCCTGATGCTGTCATCGATGCAGAAGGAAGAGTCACTTATGGAGGATGAGGCCAGCTGGGGTGAAGCGGAAACCTCAGTTATCGCCCAGAGCCACAAGGACATTAGCTTTATCCTGCTGGACAAAAATCAGCGCAACCTGTATTTCGCCAATGCCGCCGGTGAGCTGAGTTTTTATGACATCAGTGACAAGTCAGAGCCGCTGCTGGTGCAGCACATCTTTTTACTGGAAGGGCACAATCAGCTGCGGAGTTTAAAGCTGCTGGCGGGTGATATTTCTCTGCTGGCGGGGGATGCCAAAGGCAACATCACACAGTGGTTCCCGGTGCAGGATGCCGAAGGTCGGCGAGTGCTGCAGCGGATTCGGGGATTTTCTGATTTTAACCAGCCGGTGACGGCGATTGCGCCGGAGTATACCCGCAAGGGTTTTCTGGCGGTGGATGAGTCCGGCTTTGCCGGACTATTTCACACTACGGCGGAAAATACGCTGCTAATTGAGCGCATCAGCGATAGCCCGATCCTGAAAGCGGTTATGGCCCCACGCGCCAATGCCATGCTGTTGCAGGACGCAGAGCATCTGTATTTTTATACTATAGATAACGAACATCCTGAAGTTTCCATGAAGTCGCTATGGGGCAAGGTATGGTATGAGAGTTATCCTAAACCGGACTATATCTGGCAGTCTTCCTCGGCCAGTAACGATTTCGAGCCCAAACTCAGTTTGATCCCGATTTCCTTTGGCACCATCAAGGCGGCGTTTTACGCCATGCTGTTCGCTATTCCTCTGGCTGTGATGGGGGCGATTTTCACCGCCCAGTTTATGTCGCCGGCTATGCGGAAAGTCGTCAAGCCCAGCATTGAGATCATGGAAGCGCTACCGACCGTGATCCTGGGCTTCCTCGCCGGCCTCTGGCTGGCGCCGTTTATGGAAGCCAATCTACCGGGTATTTTCAGCGTTATGTTGATTATGCCGGCAGGTTTGTTGTTGTTTGCGTTCATCTGGCAGCAGCTTCCTGATCGCATTCGCCACAGTGTGCCTGAGGGCTGGGAAGCCGCCCTGCTAATTCCGGTGGTGGTGGGGCTGGTGTATTTCTGTTTTGCCATGAGTCCGATTCTGGAAGACAGTTTTTTTGGCGGAGACATGCCGAGATGGCTGCGCAATGAAATGGGTATCAACTATGATCAGCGCAACGCACTGGTAGTAGGACTGGCGATGGGCTTTGCCGTCATCCCGACTATTTTCTCGATCGCCGAAGACGCGATTTTCGCTGTGCCCAAGCATCTGGTGCAGGGTTCACTGGCGCTGGGCGCAACGCCCTGGCAGACCCTGATTCGGGTGGTGTTACTGACCGCCAGTCCCGGTATTTTTTCCGCCATCATGATCGGTATGGGGCGCGCCGTAGGTGAAACCATGATCGTGCTGATGGCCACCGGTAATACACCGGTGATGGATTTCAGTGTGTTTGAAGGCATGCGCACCCTGTCAGCCAATATCGCGGTGGAAATGCCTGAGTCCGAAGTGGACAGTACCCATTACCGAGTACTGTTTCTGGCGGCGGTGGTGCTGTTTACCTTTACCTTTATTTTCAATACCGCAGCGGAAGTCGTGCGTCAGCGCCTGCGTCAACGTTACAGTAATCTATAGGCGCAATAATGAATAAGTTCAGTCACTGGCTTAAAAGTGGGCAACCCTGGATCTGGTTGAATGCCGGCGCTGTCAGCGTCAGCCTGATAATGGTAATGGGACTGGTGCTGTTGATCGCCGTGCGGGGCCTGGCGCATTTCTGGCCGGCAGACGTGATGCAGGCGGATTATCTGCACAAAGGTGAACCCACCCGCGTGCTGGGCGAAATTAATGATAGTGAGGATGTGAGTCTGGAACGGCTGCGGGACAGCGGTTATGAGATAGAAGAGGGTACCCAGACGGACAACGGACATATCATTCGTTATCTGGTGAAAACCGGTAACCGCGATATCCTCGGTTCTGATTTCAGGGTGCTGTTGAAACCCATGTTGAAAAATGTGGCTTACCCGGAAGATGTGATGGTGGTGGAACGCCGCGAGTGGGGTAATTTCTACGGCTTTCTGAAAGCATACAAGAAAGATGGTGAAATACTGGCGCAGGGTGAAGAGGCGCACCAAATTCTTCAGCAACGTCTCGATCAGGCGCTGGCGATTTTTGATGAAATCAGCGCTATCCGCAAGCATGACATCGGTAAGATTAACTACAATATGGAACGCCTGCGCCTGCGTGAGCGGCGGCTGGAACTGGACGGCGATACCGATCCGGCAAAACGGGCCGCAATTGTTGCCGAAAGGAAAGCGCTGGATGAGGAATACAAACAGTTGCAGGCAAAGCTGAGCCTGCTATCTGAAAAAATCCGACGCGACAGTCTGGTGGTCGAAACAGTAGATGGACGAGGCCTTGAAATTGGCGTAGAAAAAGTCGTGCATGCTTATTTCCCCAATGCCATGTCGGTATTCGAAAAGCTGCGCTTTTATTTTGCCAAGATGTGGGAATTCGTTTCCGATGAACCCCGCGAAGCCAATACCGAGGGTGGCATTTTCCCGGCTATTTTCGGTACCGTGATGATGGTTATGTTGATGGCCATGCTGGTGACGCCGTTTGGCGTGGTCGCGGCGGTCTATTTGCGTGAGTACGCCCGGCAGGGTCTGGTGATTCGCCTGATCCGCATCGCGGTGAACAATCTGGCCGGTGTGCCTTCGATTGTTTATGGTATTTTCGGGCTGGGTTTTTTTGTCTATTTCCTTGGTGGCAATATCGATGCCCTGTTTTTCCCCGAAGCCAGTCCGGCGCCGGTATTTGGCACGCCCGGTATTCTCTGGTCGTCCCTGACCCTGGCGCTGCTAACCTTGCCCGTGGTGATTGTCGCAACCGAGGAAGGCCTGTCACGCATTCCCCGTTCTATCCGTGAGGGCAGCCTGGCGCTGGGTGCGACCAAGGCCGAGACGCTCTGGCGCACAGTTTTGCCAATGGCTTCACCGGCGATGATGACCGGCCTGATTCTGGCCGTGGCGCGCGCGGCGGGAGAAGTTGCGCCGCTGATGCTGGTCGGGGTGGTCAAGCTGGCGCCGTCACTGCCGCTGGATGGCAATTTTCCTTTCCTGCACATGGAACGTAAATTTATGCACCTGGGCTTTCATATTTATGATGTCGGTTTCCAGAGTCCCAAGGTGGAAGCGGCGCGGCCGCTGGTTTATGCTACTTCGTTGTTGCTGATTATTGTGATTGTTTTACTGAACCTGTTTGCCATCAGGATTCGTAACCGCCTGCGGGAAAACTACCGGATGCTGGAAAACTAGTTTTCGGATGGCCTGTTAAATTATATGAATGCGGATAAAGAGATGAATAAAGAAGCGAGCCTGACTCATGGGGTAAACATGGACGTGCTGGAACGTAGCAGTGAAGCGATGGATGCCGGCAGTGATGACATAACTTTCAGGGTGGAAAATGTTGATCTGTATTATAGTGAGAAGCAGGCGCTGAAAAACATCAACATGACGATCATGAAAAACCGGGTTACCGCGTTTATTGGTCCCAGCGGCTGCGGTAAGTCAACCCTGTTGCGCTGTTTCAACCGCATGAATGACCTGGTTGACAATGTTCGTATTGAAGGCCGCTTCCTGCTTGATGATTTGAATATCTACGACAAGAAGGTAGAAGTGTCGCAGTTGCGTCGCCGAGTAGGCATGGTATTCCAGAAACCGAATCCCTTCCCCAAAAGCATTTATGAAAATGTTGCCTATGGCATGCGCATCATTGGCATTAAGGACAAACGCAAGCTGGATGAACATATCGAAAAAGCCCTGAAGGGCGCAGCGCTCTGGGATGAAGTCAAGGACCGCCTGCACGACAGTGCCATGGGACTGTCGGGTGGACAGCAGCAGCGGCTGGTGATTGCTCGCGCCATCGCCATCGAGCCGGAAGTGCTGCTGCTGGATGAACCGGCTTCAGCGCTGGATCCGATTTCAACCCTGAAAATCGAAGAACTGATCTATGAGCTGAAGGAAAAATATACTATTGTTATAGTAACGCACAACATGCAGCAGGCTGCACGCGTGTCTGATTATACTGCCTTCATGTATATGGGGGAGTTAATCGAGCATGGCGATACCAAGAGTATTTTCACCAACCCGAAAAAGAAAAAAACAGAAGACTATATTACCGGACGTTATGGGTAAAAATAGATACAGGGGCAAAGATAGGGGATGAAGGAAAACAGTCTTCATCACTTGTATCCTGTATCCTGTATCTTGTATCGTAAACCTAAGAGAGCGCTATGGACGAGTTAAAACTGGGCCAACATATTTCACAACAGTTCAACGAAGAGCTGGAAGACATTCGCACACGTGTCATGTACATGGGCGGTATCGTTGAACAACAGCTGGCTGATGCGATTAAAGCGCTGACCACGATGGATGTGTCACTGGCGGAAGTGGTGATTACCAATGACTACAAGGTCAATGCGCTGGAAGTTTCCATCGATGAGGAATGCACCCAGATCCTGGCGCGCCGTCAGCCGGCGGCCAGTGATCTGCGCCTGGTGATGGCGGTTATCAAGACCATTACTGATCTTGAACGCATCGGTGATGAAGCCGAGCGCATCGGGCGTATGGCACTGCACTTTGCGGAAAAAGGCGGTGAAAACAAAATGCTGGCCGGGATCGTTCACATGGGTGATCTTGTAACCAGACAGTTGCACAATGCGCTGGATACTTTCGCCCGCACTGACAGCGAGGCAGCCATTATGGTTGCGCGGGAAGACAAAAAAGTCGACCAGGAATATGAAACCATTCTGCGCAATCTTATGACCTACATGATGGAAGATCCGCGCACTATCCCGATTCTGGTCGATATGATGTGGTCGGCTCGTGCACTGGAACGCATCGGTGATCGCGCCCGCAATATCTGTGAATATGTGATCTATCTGGTCAAGGGCAAGGATGTGCGCCATACCAGTGTGGACAAGGTTGCCGATGACGCGCGCAGCTTTCTAAAAGATCAGGAATAAGCCTGATTTTTCAGCCTGCCAGGGTGGGCACGGTGGTGGGTTGGCCCACGCGTTGCTTTGTTTTTGTACGTTAAAATGTGAACTTGAATCTCCATCGGTTAAATTCCCCGCTGCTTGCAATGAAAACCTGTAGGAGCGGGCTCGCTCGCGAAAGCGGTTGGGGGAACCTCAAACTATTCGCGGGCAAGCCCGCTCCTACGATTTAATACCCCCTCCGCTTGCGGCTGTCTCTTGATCAGATCTCAACATCGTCCAACAAGTCTCGCGTACTCAAATACCCATCTACTCGATCCATTAATCGGAACCAGCCCCGCCAAAGAGCTTCCCAGCCAACGCGTCCCGTTCCTTTGGTATCCATCCAGC
>JASBTR010000154.1 GCA_030148325.1 Gammaproteobacteria bacterium | reverse complement strand
TTTGCCAAATCCAGCCCAACTGTCGTAATCTTACTCATGGTCTTCTCCTCTCTTTTTTGATGGTGGTTTGTACCTTTCCATCTTGGCGCATTGTGACGCCGTTTATAAGGGGGGAGGAGACCATCTCATCAACCTACAACTACCAATCCATCGATAGATTTACACCCAAAATATTTTTTTCTGCATAAGGTGTGATAGTGACGCCCCTATAAGGCGTAGTGAAATAATAACTGCTGAATATTCCAACTGCGGCGCCAGCAAGTACGTCGGTGGTATCATGTCTGTCAGATTCCCCCTCGACTCGACTCCAGCCTACAAAGGCAGCAGCTGCATAGGCAGGTAGCGCGTATTTCCATCCATACCTCATATGTATAAAAGTTGCCCCCTGAAATGCGGCGGAGGTATGTCCAGATGGAAATGAATAATCCCCATTATTTTCTGGACGTTGTTTGTTAACCGCATATTTCAGGCTGTATGTAATGCCGAGGTTTGTTAGAAATGATCTATAGAACTGGTTTCTGCCATCAGTATCCTGCATATAAAAGGTGGCGCCATAAGCGCTTAATGGAATAAGAATCTGGAGAATGTCACCTTCTTTTTCTGTGTTGCTTTTTCCAGCATGCACAACCGTTGCAGTTGCCAGTAACGTTGCTGAAACAATAAAACGTATGCAACATAATTTCATCGTACAAACCTCTTCTTGCAGTTGATTCTGGATAATGTTCGGTAAAGTAGTGGCATGACAATGATAACCAATGGGATTTGCACCAGCAGCCCGGAGATAATAGCCACGGCCAGGGGCTGTTGCATGGCGGATCCCTGCCCTAACGCCAGAGCTAATGGCATCAGTGCAAGAATGGCGGCGATTGTAGTCATGGCAATGGGGCGCATACGATTGATGCCAGCCTGTATCAGTGCCTCGTATTGTGTTAAATCTTTCTTAAGCAGTTCGTGGTATTCCGAGAAATAAAAAATAGAGACCTCTGTGACGATGCCAACGATCATGGTCATACCCATCATGGCGGTGATGTTCAACTCGATACCCGTCAGCCATAGGCCGGTAAAAACAGCGAACATGGCCAGCAGGGGAGAGACCATGATGGCAAGCGCTGCGGCGAATTCCTCATACAGAAACAGTAGAAGTAGAAAGACCAGCGCCAGGGCGGCAATAAATACGGCAATCAATCCGCGAAAGGCAATCTGTTGCTGTTTGTACAGCCCCCCTAACTTGTAGTACATATTGCCGGGCAACAGATCTGAACCATCCAGAAGCTGTTTGATATCGCTAATGGTTGAGCCCATGTCGCGCCCGCTGATACGACCCGTGACCGCAACCATGCGCTTTAGATTGTCACGAGTAATTTGTGGCTGACCGGTTTCCACCGAGATGTGTGCAATGCGCTTGAGCGGAAAGCGATGGCCCTCCGGTGTGCGCAGCCAGATCTTTTCGATGGCGCTATTCTTGTCTCGCACAGAGGCGGGTACCCAGATGCGCACCCCAACAAACTTGATATTCTCCTGCACCTGAGTCGTCACCAGCCCGGTAAACCAGGCTTTAAGCCGCTGGGTGACGAAGTCAGAATCGATCCCTTCAAGCGCCGCCTTGTCACGGTCGACAATGATATTGATAGCATCACCGGCCAACACGATGCCGTCCCTGACATCCACTACACCTGTGATTTTGTTAATCGCAGCGGCGACACGGGGCGCGGTTGCCAGTAATTCATCAAGCCTGTCACTGTAGAGTTTGATTTCAACAGGTTGGGGAACGGCAGTCAGGTCACCGATGAGGTCTTCCATCAACAGAGCCATTTCAACTTCAAGTCCGGGCACTTCAGTTTCGATACGTTTGCGGATCTTGTCCATAACCGTGTCGATGGAAGGACGGGGGAAGGGTTTGAGGCGGACAAAGAAGTCACCCTGATTGGCTTCGGTGATGCTGCCACCGAGTTGTGCCCCCGTGCGACGGGAATAGGTCTCCACCGCCGGATTGCTGCGCAGAATTGTTTCGACCTGACGCAGCAGGCGCTCGGTCTCGGTTAGTGAGGTCCCTGCCGGTGAGCGGTAGTCGAGGATAAAGCCGCCTTCATCCATGCGCGGCATGAAACCGGACCCCACTTGTTTGTAAGCGAACAGGCCAACTAGAAACAGAGGCACGAGTCCCGCGAGCAGCAACCAGGGTGCCTGCATGATGCGGTGCATTAACCGTTGGTATCTGCTCTGCAACCATTTGAACATGGAGCCAGTATCTTCCTTTTCTGCGTCTTTCCTGTGTAGCAGATATTCCGCTAACAGTGGCACCGCCAGCCAGGCCAGCAGGAAGGAAATGAACAGGCTACTGGCCATCGTCAGTGAAAGGGCCTTGAAGAAGGCGCCGGTGACACCACTGAGAAACGCCAGAGGGGCGAAAATAACAATGGTGGCGGCAGAGGAACCCGCCAGTGGTGGCGTAAACTCAATGGCCGCCTGGCGAATGGTCAGGGTAATATCCTGACTACGTTCGCGCAGGCGGCGGATGATATGTTCAATCATGACGATGGCATCATCAACAATCAGGCCGACGGCTGCCGCCATGCCCCCCAGGGTCATGATGTTAAAGCTCATGTGTAAAACATTGAGTAACAGGATAGTGCTGGCCAGCACCGAGGGCACGAACAGGATCGCTACCAGCGTGATTTTCAGGTTGCGCAGGAAGATCAATAAAATGATCGCGGCCAGTACAATGCCGATAGCAATCGCATCGCGAACGCTTTTAGCGGATTCGGTAATAAGCTGGCTTTGATCATACCAGTTGGCAATGTGCACATCCGTCGGTAACTTTTTGCCATAGTTTTTTAATTGTTGTTGAATATCCTTTACGATCTGCACCGTATTACCACCGGGCTGCTGGTAGATCTGTACCAACACAGCATCATCACCATCGGCCGTCACACGTAACCATTGGGGTGCGCTAGTTGGGTAAATGCGCGCGATATCTTCCAGTCGCACCAGGCCGTCGGCACCACTGCGCAGTACGGTATTTTCGATGGTTTTCAGCGAATGAATACGAGTATCAGACAGCAGCAGGTAAAGTTTGTAATGATCTTCAAGACGCCCCACCGCCTGCAGTACGTTGCTGGCCGACAGGGATTTTGCAACATCGTCAAAGGTCAGGCCATAGGCACCAAGCTTGTCCGGATCGATCTCGACCCGGTATTCAGCCTGCCTGCCACCCATCACCATTACTTTTGCAACACCATCTATCGATGACAACAGGGGCAGTAATTGATATTGCGCCAGGTCGCGTAGTTGTATCAGGGATTTCGTCGCCGAGGTCAGGCTGTAGGCTACGACCGGAAACACGGTGGGATCCATGCGGCGAATACTGAAACTTGTACCTGCGGGCAAGCTGGGCAGGATTTGATTGATAGCAGAGCTCACCTGTAACATGGCGGCGATCATGTCATCGCCCCACTGGAAGTTAATAGACAACTCCGCACTACCTCGGCTGGTAGTTGAACGCAGGCTTGCTACGCCGGGAACGGATCGCACCGCCTGCTCCACCGGTCGGGTGACGGCAATAACCATTTGATCCGCCGGGCGATCACCTGTTTCCAGTATCACTACGACACGAGGAAAGTTGACATGGGGAAACAGGGCGACGGGTAACTTGAGTCCCGCCGCGATGCCGCCCAGGGCAAGGATGGCGACCAGGAACAGGATCGAGCGGCGGTGGGCCGCGGCCCAGTGGGCGACATCCATTATGGGATCTCCCTGATTGCCATGCCGTCACTCAGTTCATAATTTCCCAGTATAATGATGCTATCGCCCGCTTTTAGCGGGCCAATGATCTCGATCTCATCACCCTGTTCCATACCCGTCTGCACCTTTATTTTCCGGGCCTTGCCCTGCCTGATGGTGTACACAAATGCGCTGCTCTGGTTATCGTTGAGCACAGCACTACGGGGGACAACCAGGGCCTGATGGGGCATCAGCCGGATATGTCCCAGAATACGGCTGCCGAGCACCAGATGATCAATCTGTTGTTCTGGAATCGGTGACAGCACTTCGACCAGATGGGTGCGGGGATTGATCATGGCGTGCACCTCGCGGATCTGGCTTTCTACCTTGACCTCAGGCACAAAGACGGAGGTGATAGTAACGGGTGTGCCCGGTTTCAGGCGCCCCAGATCTTCCGCCTCAACCCCAAGGCGAGCGATGAGCCGTTTTTCTGCTGCAATGAGCATCGCGGTGGTGTCGGCCTGCACGCGCTGCCCCTGAGCGACATCAAGTCGAGTGATGATACCGTCCATGGGTGCACGCAAGGTTTCTTTCGTGCGATCCAGACCGCGCTTATGCAGGGCATCCAGCGAAGCTCTGGCATCACGCAGAGCCTTGCGCGCGGCATCGACCTGCGCTCTGGTGGCAAGCTGTTCCTTCAGCAGGCGCTGTTTACGCATTAGTTCACGGCTGGCAAAATCCACGGCGCTTTGCGCCTGTAGATAGCGCATGCGGGCATCCGGTGCGGTAATCACTTCCAGCAATTTGTCGCCACTTTTTATGCGCTGACCCAGTCGTACCCAGACACGATTAATCAATCCTGCATGGGGCAGTGAAAGACTGAGCACCTGATCCGGATCCGGATCCAGAACACCATAGGCGATAAGGGTTTCGCCGATTTTCTTTTCTATCACGACAGCAGTTTTCACTGCCACACTTGCACTGTCACCCGCATACGAAAGAGCGCTACAGGCTATCCCCAGGATAACTAACAGGGCAAGTGATATGTCCATCTTTATAACGTTTTTCATGGCTGATTATCCTGAGTGCCAGACGAGTTTGCGGAACTGAATTTAACATCCGGTAATGCCAGTAAGGTCTGAAGTGCGATCCGGTTTTCCCATTGTGTTTGTTGTAGTGAGATCTGTTCAAGGCGTTTATTGACCCAGGTGGATTCCATGTTGAGGAAAGTGAGTGCGTCAATGTCGCCCCGGCGATAGGCCCTGCGGGCGCGTTCGACCAGGGCTTTCAATCGGGGCAGGTAGGTCTGCAAATTGCCGCGTTGTTCTTCAATGATGTTTTGCAGTTCCAGCAGGCGGCTGACATCCGTCTGTGTTTGTGCAAGCCGCGCCTGATACTCCTGAGACAATTGCTTACGCGTCGCTCGTTCGATGGCGATGGCGCCGCGATTGCCGCTGAACAAGGGCAGGTTGAGGCCGATATTAAATCCGCTGGTATAAACGTTGCTGGTATCCCTCATCCGGGTAATTCCAATACTGAAGGACGGGAACTGGGCCAGAATGGCCGCTCTGACCCGTTCCTCCTGCGCCTGGTAACCGGCTTTCAGAGCCAGAAGATCCGGTCTTATTTCTGGCAATTTTCTAAGCTGCGCCTCAATGGTAGCGCGATCAAAAGCAGGCTCAACAGGCAGTTTCGCCAGTGAAATGATCGCACCAGATTTAAGGCCCAGCATGTGATTGAGCTCATGACGAGTCTGGTTGTGCTGTTGTTCAAGTTGCGTGATCTGAGAGAGAGTATCTATCAGCGCCGTGAGATCGGTGCCATTGACATCAAGCGTTACATTCCCTTCCAACAACCCCTTTTCAGAGTGTCGATAACGATTCTGATAGAGACTGCGCATCTTGTGCAACAGGGAAAGGCGCACATTCTCCATCTGCAAACGGACAGCTAGAGAACGCGCCTGCTGGATGACTTGCCATTCCTGCCACAATAGTTCCAGCCGAACTTTTGTATGTATGTCCTGTTTAGCATTAATGCGCGCCTGGCGTGTAATCAGCGGAATGATGTCAATGCCCAGGCTAAGCCCCCAGGCATTGACGTAACCGGCAGTATTGCCAGTAGGATGATCAAGACTGGTCGAGAGCTGAGGATCGGGTAACAAACCCACGGCAAAGGCCTGTGCACCTGCCACCTCAAGTTGTGTTCGCCTTGCTTTAAGATCGGGATTGCCGAGAACGGCAAGAATAGCCACTTCAGTGAGATCCAGACCATCGGCTGGATTGACTTCATGGACGCCCGTTTCAGGGCCGAGGGACTGGTTGACTCTTGTTGTCAGTATGTCCAGATTTTTTACCAGCGCACCCTGTTCTGGCAACGGTTTGGGCTGGTAGCTCGCACAGCCTCCAAGCAGGGTGAGCGTAGTTAGTGTAAGAAGAGGCAAACGCCATAACATTCTCCTGGTTATTTGCTCTGACATGTCTAAAGCCTCACTAATGTTCAGCAGTTCTATATTATTGATGTGGTTGAATCAACCATAGTCCTGTTTCACAGACGTCAGAATGCTGTATTCGTAAAGAAAATAGTAACAGGATGAACCGGCAGGGTCTGCTAATCTTGCCAAATGGTAAGGAAAAGATAACCCCATAACATTGATAATAAAAAACGAGCTTGAGGCTCAATTATTAGAGGCTAAGGACATGTCGTATTGGCTTGAAAGAATGCTAAAGCAACTGGCGCTTGTTCTCTGCCTGCTGCCGTCGCTAACCGATGCAAAAGAACCTGTCACGGCGGTCGCGATCGGTGGTAACTGGCAACCGACCGCAACGGCATTCGCCCGGGTCAGCGCTCGCCAGCAAGCAGTGCTTGGCCTGCCGTTTGCCGCGCGCATTATTGCCCTGAATGTAGAACCCGGCGCCAGGGTAGCGGCGGGCGATGAGCTGGCGCGCTTTGATGCGCCATTACTCAGGCAACACCTGGCCGCCTGGCAGCAGGCGTTGCTGGAAGTTCGACTGACACAGAAACGTTTACAGGTGCTGCGGGAAAGTGAGTCCCAGCACGCCATTACCCGGCGGGAACTGGTGGCGGGCGAACAGGCCGTCGCGCAGGCGCAGGGCAGGTCACGCATGAGCTGGGAGACGCTGGCTGCGGATCTGGATCTGCTACATATCACGGGTGATGCAACAAAGCTTGAGGCGCGAATCAATAAAGAAGGGGTGCCGTCCGTGGCGCGGGCGCTTGGCAGTCTGCAGGCGCCCTTTGCTGGCATTGTAACGGAGCGCCGGGTTGCCCTGGGTGAACAGGTCGAGGCGGGTAACCCGGTGCTCGAACTGGAAGCGCTGGAACAGGTATACCTGGATGTGGGTGTGCCATACGCGGCGCTGCCGGTCTGGAAAGACGGTGAAACGCGCTGGTATGCCGGCACGACAGCGGGACGACTCAGGCCGCTGGATGGTGCCGCACTCTACGATGCGCACACGGGTCTCTGGCTATTGCGCTACGAGGCCGATAATCCGGATCGGCTGCTGCGTGATGGCGCCTGGATCGAAGTCGAACATGTCGGCGTGCCTGTACCGGCGGTCTGGGTGCCGGCGGCAGCCGTGGTAGCACGCAATGGAAAAACATGGTGCGTCGTCCGGGAAGGCGATCAGCTCAAACCCGTTGAAGTAGAAGTTGGCCCGGCTGTTAGCGGGCGCGTACCGGTTCTTTCGGGTATTGCAGCCGGCGACAGGGTGGTGACCGACGGCGCCTATGAACGGCTTTACCGTGACCTCAAAGAACTGATCAAGTTTGTGGACTAGGGACAGCCCAGATGCTCGAACAGCTCCTTCGCCATCCCATTGCCGTTATCCTGGGCAGTCTTCTGCTCGGCCTCGGTGGACTTGCCAGTCTGCGCGAATTGCCGGTAGATCTGTTTCCGCGTCTGGACTATCCGCTGATCAATGTCATCACGCATTACCCCGCCGGTACGGCGGAAGACATGGAACAGCTGATTACCCGGCCTATCGAGAATGCGATGCTGGGACTGACCAACCTGCGTCGGGTGCGCTCCACGTCGGCTCCGGGTTTTTCCCAGGTGACGGTGGAATTCACCTGGGGTGTGGATGTGTTGCAGGCTCGGCAACTGGTTGGCAACCGGCTGGCAAGCGTCAATCTCCCCATCGGCGCCAGACCGGAGATGGAGAACATCGGCGCCTCACTGGCCATGCTGTCGACCTATACCCTGAGCGGCGGTGATCCGGTGGCGACCCGCGCTTTTGTCCAGTACCGGTTGGCCCCGCAGCTGGCCGCCTTGCCGGGTATTGCCCGAGTACAGGTGATGGGAGGCGGCGAGGCCGCCTGGCGTATCGATCTGGATCCGCTGAGCCTCAAACGCCATCGCCTGTCTGCACAGGGCATTGCCTCTGCGGTGAATGCGTCAAATATACTGGATACCGGCGGTTATTTGGAACGTCACGGCCGCGATCTGTTGATCCGAACCGAAGGACGACTGCTGACACTGGACGACCTGAAGCAGGTTACCGTAGGCCATGGCCCTGATGATCGGCCTGTGCGACTGGGCGATGTCGCAGATGTTTATGCGGGCGCCAAACCGCAGCGCTATGTCATTACCAGCAACCGTCTTCCTGCGGTCGCCTTTACCATCCAGAAGCAACCCGGCGCCAGCACACTGGCTGTCTCACGAGAGGTGGACAAGTCACTGGAACAACTGCATCTGCCAGCAGATGCCCGCCTGAAAAAGTTCTACGACCAGGCTGAAATTATCGGTCTGGCCTACCGCAACATGCGCAACAATCTGCTGACAGGTGCGCTGCTGGCAATTATCGCCGTGGTCTGGGTGCTGGGGCGTAACCGCGCCAGCCTGGTGATCGCGGCCAGCTTTCCGTTGGTGGCACTGGCCACGTTCGCCGCCATGGGTATATTTGATCTCGGCCTGAACCTCATGACCCTCGGGGCGCTGACCGTGGCTATCGGTCTCATCGATGATGACGCTATCGTAGTCATGGAAAATATCGACCGTCATCGCGTACTGGGAAAATCATCTCTGAATGCGGCGCTGGACGGTACCCGTGAGGTACTTGCAGCGGATGTCGCCGGCACCCTGACCGTGCTGGCAGCCTTTGTGCCACTGGTGCTGGTGACCGGGCTGGCGGGACGCCTGTTTCAACCCTTCGGCCTCACCTTTGGTTTTATTTTGCTGTTTTCCCTGCTGGTCTCGCTGACCCTGATTCCACTGGCGTCTGTCTACTGGGCGCCGCGGCAGCGAGCGGAAACACCTCACATGACCGGAGGGGCGCGCTGGATCCAGTGGCTGGGCGAGTGGAATCTGCGCCTGCTGGACAGCCTGCTTCGCCACCGGGGCAAGACCCTGCTCGTCACAGTGTTGTTGCTTGTAATCAGCCTTGCGCTGCTGATCTTTAATCCGGCGCGCCTGTTGCCTTTGCTGGATGAAGGCAGTTTGCTGTTGAGCTATCAGCTGGCCCCGGGGACTTCGCTGTCCGAAAGCAACCGTGTCGGTGATGCGCTGGAAAAACGCCTGCTGGCAATGCCGGCCGTCAAGGCGGTCTTCCGCCGTACTGGTTCCCCGGAGTCATCCTTTTATATCGAAGGGCCGGATGAAGGTGAATTGGTAGTTCGACTGGACAGGCATCATGCACCAGATCCTCTGGCAGTGAAGGCCGATATCGACCGCCTGTTATCGGAGACACCCGGCGTTATTGGCCGGGTCAATGAACCCACTACCGAGAAACTGGACGAATCCTTTTCCGGATTGCCGGCCCTGTTCGGTATCACTCTCTATGCTAACGATCTGAAACAACTCTATGCGGCCGCGGCCAGCGTAGAAGCCGCCGCGAACAAAGTGGAAGGGCTCGTGAATGTCGTCAACAATACGAAAATACCGGTGGATCAGATACGCGTAGCCATCGATCGTTCGGCGCTGGCCCGCTTTGACGTGACGGCGCAAACTGTGGCGCAGGCTGTGCGCACCGCCATGCAGGGTGAAAGTATCAGCCAGGTGGTCATTATGCAGCAACCTGTCGATATTATTTTGCGCTACGCCAATGCTCGGCGTGACAGTCTTGAAGCGCTCAGGCAGGTACAGGTAGCTGGCCCCAGAGGGCGCCTGATTCCACTGTCGCAGCTTACTCATATTGAGACCCTGTCGAGCTACCCGACCATTGAGCACCAGCACGGATTGCGGACATTGACGCTAACGGCCGAGATTGATGGCAATCCCTATGCCGTGATGCATCGCCTGGATCAGGCGCTGACTGAGTTGCATCTGCCCGAAGCTGTTCAGTGGGGTTACACCGGCGAATATGGTCAGCTATTGAAAACAGGTGGACAGGTAGTGTGGGTGCTACTGGCCTCGGCGCTGCTGGTGTATGGCATCATCGCCATTCAGCTCGGCAACCTGCTGGACCCGGCCGTGGTGCTGACCAAGCTGCCGCTGGATTTCATGGGCGCCGCGCTGGCGCTGTTTATCACCCGGCAACACCTTGATCTCACCGTGGCTATCGGTTTTATTACCCTCATCGGGGTCGCAACCAACAATGGCATCATGCTGCTCACCTTCACCCGAAGTTTTCGTCAGCAGGGAATGGATGCGGTGGCGGCCGTGTGTGAAGCGGTACGCCTGCGCACGCGCCCCATGCTGTTAACACATCTTACCACCCTGCTGGCGCTGATCCCTGCAGCTCTGGGTCTGGGAGAGGGTCCGCAGCTTTTGCAGCCACTGGGTATTATGCTGTTTGGTGGACTCACTGCGGGTACACTGCTGACACTTAATCTGCTGCCAGTAATCTACGTTGCAACCGAACCCTGGCGACACAGACCATATGGAAAGATAAAAGAAAAATCAGCATAAATGCAAAAATTTACATTACCTGTCACTCGATCTGGTGAAGAGCCTTAAACATTACCGAATCGTAATGATGGATTAATCTGTTCACTCCTCTAATCCAATATACTTTCACAAAACATTTGGTAAGAAGGAAGACAAGCGATGCTTGAACGAACAGGCTTGATAATTGGCATACTGTTGCTTGTCATTGCCTTTATTCGTATTGCCACGCTTGCTCTCTATCCTTTAACCGATACGACAGAAGCACGCTATGCTGATATTGGTCGAATTATGGTGCACACTAACAATTGGGTGACGCCACAAATCGATACTGGACCATTTTTAGCCAAACCCCCCCTGTCAACCTGGCTGACGGCCATATCGCTGAAGTTATTCGGCATCAACACTTTTGCAGCCCGCTTACCCTCGTTTTTGCTCGGATTGCTTACCATAGGTTTGCTCTACGTTCTTGCCAGACGCTTGTACGGCCGATCGGTGGCTAGATTGAGCGTCTTGATACTTGCCAGTAGTCTATTGTTTTTTGTTCTGGCTGGAGCAGTAATGACTGATCCCAGCCTTGGACTGGCCACTACCATGGTCATGGTGGGAGTATTGCTGGCACTCGCTGAACCAGAACAACGCATAGCTCGCCGATGGGGCTATCTGGCATTTGCAGGTATAGGATTGGGACTGCTTGCCAAGGGGCCAGTTACCCTGGTGCTAACGGGCGCTCCTGTATTTTTGTGGTGCCTGTTTGGTCGCCATTGGCGGCTGGTATTTGAGCGGCTTCCCTGGGTCGGTGGCATCACACTACTTATGCTAATCGCAGTACCGTGGTATGTACTGGCCGAGTTACGCACCCCCGGGTTTCTGCAGTATTTCCTGGTGGGAGAGCATTTCCTGCGCTTTATTGACCCGCATTGGAACGGTGACCTGTATGGCGCACCTCGCATCGTACCAAAGGGTACAATATGGTTGTTCTGGTTTGGCGCCACCTTGCCCTGGTCGTTGCTGTTACCCATTATCCTGATATTGCGCTGGACAGGTCGCTGGCCAGCCTGTGTTTTGTTCAACACAGAAGCCCAACCGTGGCGCGGACTACTGGTTTGGTGGGCGCTGACCCCGATGTTATTTTTTACTCTTGCTAGCAGCGTTTTGCCGCCTTATGTCTACCCCGGCCTGCCACCGCTCGCCCTGCTCATAGCGTTGGCGCTACAGCCGCTAGATTCGAAACGACCTCACATAGCACCGTTGGTGTACAGTTTGGCCAGTATAATCCCAGTGTTGTTCCTGATATTGATCCTGATCCTCGGGCCTACCCTCGGCATGCAGCGTAGTCAACTACCCGTACTGGCACGTTTTCAATCATTGGCCGATAGTGAACATGCGATCCTTGCGTACACTTATAAACGCCCACTATCTGCTGACTTCTATGGGCCGGGCCGAACCCGCAATATGTTTAACGCTGCGCCATCAGAGTGGCGGAACCTGCTGAACAATGGTGTTACCGATTTTGTTGTCGAGGAGCGTGACAGGTCAGGACATCAACTTGGTAAAATGCCGGATTTCGTTCGCAAGCGACTCAAGCCAATAGCCGAGTTCGGTGAGTTTAACGAATTCATGCTGTATCGAGAATACGGTATACCAAGGTGAGATGATTGGTACTGGTTTAGATATGTTTGGGATCTTAGGGCAGTTTTGAATATCACCTTCTCGGCTGAATATGAAAATTGCTCAATTTTGAATGTCAGCTTATATCCTTATCCTTTTTATTAATCGAAATGGTGAACGGCAGGTTCGTGGTGGCTTCAGCCATTTTAAATTCAGGCATTAATCCGTATTTTTTATCCAGGAAATAGTTTGTCAGGATTGAGAATATTATTCGGATCAAAGTCGTTCTTTATTTTCTGCATTAGTTGCAGGCTGGTAGGGTCGAGTTCCCGATCGATAAATGGCTGTTTGCTGATACCCACGCCGTGTTCACCGGAGAGGCTGCCTTTGAGTTTCAGGGTGAGATCGAATACCTGTTCCAGACAGGTGTCGATATTTTCAGCCTGCACTGGGTTGTTGGGATCATAGAGCAGGTTGACATGAATGTTGCCGTTGCCGGCATGGCCGAAGTTGATGATGGGGATAGTGTATTTTTCGGCGAGCTGTTCGAGCCCGTGGATCAGTGCTGGGATGCTGGAAACAGGCACCACGATGTCTTCGTTGATTTTGTTTGGCGCGACATTGCGCAGGGCCGGGGACAGTGCCTTGCGCGCGTTCCACAACGCCGTGGCTTCTTCTGTGGTTTTTGCGGCGGTGAGGGACAGCAGGCCGCTGTTGTTTGCCACTTCTGCTATTTTTTCCACATCCGCATCCAGATGTTGTTGTGCGCCATCCAGTTCGATCATGAGCATGGCGCCGGCTGCATCGGGAAAAGAAATGTCACTGCTTTGGCGGATCAGATCAATGGCTCTGCCGTCGATAAATTCCAGCGCGCAGGGAATGATCGGCTGTTTCATGATATCGGCTACGGCGCGGGTGGCGGATTCAATGTCACTGTAAATGGCCTGCAGGATGCGTTTGTCTTCGGCCAGGGGTGAGAGTTTCAGGGTTGCCTCGGTGATAATCGCCAGTGTGCCTTCCGAGCCAATCAGCAGACGGGTGAGATCGAAACCGACCACGCCCTTGGTGGTGAATACACCGGTGCGAATGGAATCACCGTTGCCAGTGACGGCACGCAGGCCGAGCACGTTTTCCCGCGGAGTGCCGTATTTGACTGCGCGCGGGCCGGCGGAATTATAGGCCAGGTTGCCGCCGATGGAGCAATAGGCTGCGCTACTGGGATCGGGTGGCCAGAAATAGCCGTGTGCTGCAACGATGTTCTGCATAGCCTGGTTGGTCAGTCCCGGTTGTACGGTGATGTAACGATCATCCGGATTGAGTTCGATCACGTCCTGCATCTGTTCGGTGGAGAGCACCAGCCCGCCGCGCAGGGGCACGCTGGCGCCGGTGGTGCCGGTGCCACGGCCACGCGCTGTCAAGGGTACATGATGCCGGTTACAAAGCTGGACAACAGCGAGAACCTCGTCATGATTTGACGGGAAGGCGACAGCATCCGGTGTGACCTGAATGCGGCTGTTGTCATAGCCGTAGGCGACGCAGTCTGCAGTTTCAGTGAGCAACTGTTCGGGAGTGAGGATGTCCGCCAGTGCGGCGACAAATTCCGGCGTTAATTTTTTCTCACGGGACATGGGCTGGGGAAAACAAGGTTGAAACTATTAATTGTCAGGAAACAGAATCTGATCAATCTGGTGACATAGACAATGAATCGTTAGCAGATGCACTTCCTGGATGCGGGCGGTATTATCGGCGGGAACGCGGATTTCCACGTCACTGTCCATTAGCAGGCCGGCCATCCTGCCGCCGTCGCGGCCGGTCAGGGCGATGACGGACATGCCTTTATCATGCGCGGCTTCAATCGCGCGTATTACATTGGCAGAGTTGCCACTGGTCGAGATAGCCAGCAGGCTATCGCCTGACCGGCCTAATGCCTCAACCTGTCGGGCAAAAATTTCTTTATAACTATAGTCATTGGAAATGGCTGTCAGCGCCGATGAGTCGGTGGTCAGGGCGATGGCGGGCAGGCCGGGGCGCTCGCATTCAAAACGGCAGACCAGTTCGGCGGAAAAATGCTGGGCGTCTGCTGCGGAACCACCATTGCCGCAACTCAGGATCTTCTGGCCGGACCGTAAGGTTCTGACGGCGATATCAATGGCGCGGGCAATATCATCTGCCAGCCGATCGCGCGCGGTCTGTTTGGTTTTGATACTTTCATCAAAAAGTGTTCTGACGTTTTCGCTTGTCTTCATGCTTTGGCCTGAAAGGCGTTCCTGATCCAGTTAATCGAATAGCGGGAGTTTTCCATGACCATGGAAACAACATCGAAGCGGGCCGGCCTGTCTGCCTGGTGCGGGTTACGCTGCAAATAGCAGGCGGCGGTGGCCAGCAGTTTTCTTTGTTTGCCAGGCGTAATCGTCTCGGCGCCACTGCCGAAGTTGTTATTACGTCGGTAGCGAACCTCAATGAATACCAGGCTGTGTCGGTCTTCCATGATGAGATCGATCTCGCCCAGCGCCACTGAAAAATTGCGTTCCAGCAATCGTAACCCCTGTGCCTGCAGATACTGACAGGCCAGCGATTCGGTTTCCTCGCCGATTGTTCGTGTTGTTTTTCCCTTTACAAGCACGCTGTGACTATACCTTTGTTATATTTCCTGATCCACCTGCACCTGATCTATCCGCACAGGCCGGCCTTTGACAAATTTTACCCAGGTCAGCTGGCGGTGTATTTGCTGTTTCAGATCCAGACTGAGGCTGCCGGTCTCGCCATCGAAACGTTCATAGGTATATTTTTTCAGGGTGTTCAGGCCGGCGATAATATTATAGGCATCGATGCCCAGTGCATAGAGTCGTTGCAGACTATGACCGGCTCTGGAAATGTCCGGCTCGATTTTGTTGCGCAGACTGCGCGGATGCGTGCCGTCAGCCAGTACCCAGGGCATATCGCCGAACATCAGGCCATCCATGTCGCGGTCGCGGGCGGGATTGAGATTGCCGGTAAAAACATGGGAAGTCGCATAAACCGGTACGTCGGAGGCATGGTAGAACTTGAGCTGGGGACGAATCTGGCGCGCCTGTCGCGGATAGGCGGCCATAAAGACAAAATCGATATCCTGCCGTCGACGGGGCGTGTATTTGAGTTTGCGGTTGAGCAGTCTGGAAAGGCTGCGATAGCGGCGTTGGCTGTCATCGATATTAAGCAGATGTCGGATGGGACGGGAAAAATCCTTGTCTGCCGGGTTATAGGTTTCCTGGCTGACAATCTGTCCGCCAATCTCGCTCCAGCGCTGGTTGAAGGCCTGTACGACCCGCTCGCCCCAGGGGCCGGAGGGCGTCAGCGTGATGGCGTTGACATAGCCGTCGAGCCAGGTGCGTTCGGCTACCTGTCGGGCTTCCTCTTCAGGCGAGAGTCCAAACTGATAGAGATTGGCAGGAATGTTGTTTTCCAGAGCATAATTTAGCGCCAGGGTAGGCACGGGCAGGGGTTTGCTGGTGGCGATGCGGCTAATGGCGGCCTTGTTCAGCGGGCCAA
>JASBTR010000152.1 GCA_030148325.1 Gammaproteobacteria bacterium | reverse complement strand
TTTGCCAAATCCAGCCCAACTGTCGTAATCTTACTCATGGTCTTCTCCTCTCTTTTTTGATGGTGGTTTGTACCTTTCCATCTTGGCGCATTGTGACGCCGTTTATAAGGGGGGAGGAGACCATCTCATCAACCTACAACTTAATACCCCCTGGCTTGCTCTGGGGTAATTTGCGCGAGACTCAGCCCCTTGACTAAACCTGCATCCAGCCCAGTTCTGCGCATGGCCATACCCGGCCCCCTGCGACGAATTTTTGATTACCTGCCACCCCCCGGCTGCACCCTGGCGCAGCTACAGCCCGGCATGCGTCTGCGTGTACCCTTTGGTCAGCGCCAGCTGGTTGGGGTGCTGCTGGCGATCGCAGATTGCAGTGAGGTGCCCGAGAAAAAACTGCGCCGGGCACAGGCACTGCTGGACAGCCAGCCCGTTCTGCCGGAAGAGATGCTGAACCTGATGCAGTGGGCCAGCCGCTATTACCAGCATTCCATTGGTGAAGTCATCCTCGGTAGTCTGCCCGGCCTGTTGCGCCAGGGACGGGAAGCGGAAGTCCGGGCCGAACCGCTCTGGCAGCTTACTCCGGCCGGGGAAGCCGTTGACCCGGCCACGCTCCGGCGCGCACCGAAGCAGGCCGCCCTGCTGCAGATGCTGAAGGATCACCCTGCAGGCCTTGATGCGCAGGCGTTGAATCAGCAACACGCAAACTGGCGGCCATCCATGGCCCGTCTACTGGAAAAAGGCTGGGTGACAATCGGCGAGCGTGACTTTGGCGCCCTCCCGCTTGCCAATATACCGTCTCCGGATGCGGCACCGGTGCTCAATCTGCATCAGCAGGCCGCAGTGGAGACGATTGGCGCCAGTCTGGATCGTTACCAGTGCCATTTACTCAACGGCATCACCGGCAGCGGCAAGACCGAGGTCTATCTGCAGGTCATCCAGAAGGTGCTGGCCGCTGGCCGTCAGGTACTGGTGCTGGCGCCTGAAATCGGCCTCACTCCACAGCTGATCCAGCGTTTCCGCGCACGCCTGGGGGGGCACATCGCAGTGCTGCACTCGGGGCTTTCCGATCGGGAGCGGCTGGACAACTGGCTGGCCTGCGCCGGGGGCGACGCCGATGTTCTGATTGGCACCCGCTCGGCGCTGTTCACACCGCTGCCCGCCCTCGGTTTGATTATTCTCGATGAAGAGCATGATCTGTCCTTCAAACAGCAGGACAGCTTCCGCTATAACGCCCGCGACCTGGCCATCGTGCGGGCGCAGAAGGCAGGCATCCCCATTGTCCTGGGTTCGGCCACACCTTCGCTGGAAAGCCTGCACAACGTCGCACAACAGCGCTCACAAATGCTGTTGCTGCCCGAGCGCGCCGGTGAAGCACAACGGCCACAGTTGCGCTTGCTCGATATTCGCCACCAGAAACTCGAACAGGGACTCAGCGCTCAGTTACTGAACAGCGTGCAGCAGCATCTGGACGATGACGGCCAGGTGCTGCTGTTTCTCAACCGCCGCGGCTATGCACCGGTGCTCATGTGCCACGACTGCGGCTGGCACGCCCGCTGCCTGCGCTGCGATGCCCACCTGACCGTGCATCAGGGACAGCAGCAGCTGCGCTGCCACCACTGTGGTTCGCAGCGCCCGGTTAATCCGCGCTGCCCGGACTGCAACAGCGACAGCCTGCATTTCATGGGCGCCGGCACCGAGCGGGTGGAAGATGTGCTGGCCCAGCGTTTTGCCGATTACCGGGTATTGCGCATCGACCGCGACAGCACCCGCCGCAAGGGCAGCCTCGACAACATGCTGGCGGAAATCCAGCGCGGTGAACCGGTGATTCTGGTCGGCACCCAGATGCTGGCCAAGGGCCATCATTTTCCCAATGTCACCCTGGTCGGCATGCTCGATGCCGATTACGGCCTGTTCAGTTCTGACTTTCGCGCCAGCGAACGCATGGGACAACTGCTTTTGCAGGTGGCCGGGCGCGCGGGGCGCGCCGAACGCGCCGGTGAGGTGCTGATTCAGACGCACCAGCCGGACAATCCTCTGCTGCATTTCCTGCTGCGCCATGACTACGAGGGTTTTTCCCGGGCCCTGTTGAAAGAACGCGCCGAGGCGCAATTGCCCCCTTACAGCCATCTCGCCCTGCTGCGCGCCGAAAGTCCGCAGACCGAAGCCGCCCTGCAGTTTCTACAGCAGGCAAAACAGCAGGCCGCTATCATACAACCGCAACTGCTGGCCTTTGGCCCCCTGCCCGCACCAATGGAACGCCGCGCCGGACGCTTCCGCGCCCAGCTCCTGTTCCAGCATCATCATCGGGGAGAACTACAACAGTGGCTGGCGAGACTCATGCCGCAACTGGAAACCATGAAAAGTGCGCGCAGGGTGCGCTGGTCGATTGACGTGGATCCGATGGAAATGTATTAAGAAAGCCGGTAGGGTGGGCACGGTGTTTGTGCCCACGCGTTTAGCTGAAAACGCCAGCGATGCGCTTCGTGCCTCAGCACATCCTACGCGAACACCGATCCTGGAATTATATTCGTTAAAAATTATGGAGAATACCTATGAAGCTTATTCAAACACTTGGTCTCGCAAGCCTGCTGCTCTGCATGGCCGGCGTCAGTTATGCAGAAGCCGGTTCAGAGGACGGCATGCCTATGGAATGCAAACAAAAACACGGCGGCATGATGAGTCCGGAAAAAATGGAAAAGATGAAAGGCATGATGCAAATGCGGAAAAAACACATGCAAACGATGGAACAGCGCCTGGCGAATATCGAAGCCCTGCTAAAAGAGCTGGTGGAACTGGAAAAAAAGCATAAATAATCTACGAGCCCGGTAGGGTAGGCTGAGGCACGAAGCGCATCCTACGCGGACTCATCACTAAATAGCTGTTCCGAATACCAGTACACTTGTGAATTTCCACGTTCGTGGTGAGCTTGTCGAACCATGAGCGTGGAAATGCGGTGAATAGAGAGCTTAATCTATTTGTCCTTCGACAAGCTCAGGACGAACGGCAATTTC
>JASBTR010000129.1 GCA_030148325.1 Gammaproteobacteria bacterium | reverse complement strand
CACGCAAAGAACTTCAGTGCTTAATTTCACTTTATAATCCGCAAAAACAATTTACGCGTGGACACAAAACCCGTGCCCATCACCCTACAGGGTAAAATAAAAAGTCGCGCCCTTGCCCGTATCACCCTCGGCCCAGACCCGACCACCGTGGTGCCGAACGATGCGTTGTACCGTCGCCAGCCCGATCCCGGTACCTTCAAATTCAGTCCCATGCAGACGCTGAAAAGCGCCAAAGAGTTTGTTTACATAACGCATATTGAAGCCCACGCCATTGTCCCTGACAAAATAAACAGTCTCGCCATTTTCCTCATAGGTATTGAATTCAATCCGCGCATCTTCGATTGTTGCAGTATATTTCCAGGCATTGGATAACAGGTTTTCCAGCAGAATACGCAACAGATTGGTGTCGCCCTCTACCTGCACATTATCAGCAATCAGGGTCTCGACCTGCCGTTCAGGATCATTTGCCTGTAACTCTGCAACGACTTCGTTTGCCAGCTGCGAAAGTCCTACGGGGGTCCGCTCCACGGTATAACGGCTTACTCTTGATAGCATCAGCAGGGCATCGATCAGAATCCCCATACGCTGACTGGCCGCTCGCACCCGATGCAGATAATCCTGCCCGATTTCATCTAACCGATCGCCATAGTCTTCCAGCAGGGCCAGACTAAATCCATCAATAGCACGCAGTGGGGAACGCAGATCGTGGGAAACCGAATAACTGAAGGACTCCAGCTCCTGGTTGCTATGAGAAAGTTCCGCCGTACGCTCAGCCACCAGATCCTCCAGCATATCCCGCTGGCTGGCTACTTTAACCTCGGCCTGCTTACGGATACTAATGTCGGTTACCGTACCGACATAGCCAGTGATCTGTCCCTTTGCATCCCTCTCCGCCTCGGCCTGCGTCAGCACCCAGATAATCTGTCCATCTGGTTTGCGGAAACGGCACTCGCTGCGAAAGCTGCGCGGTGCCTGCGCTGCCTCATACCACTCGGCAAACACCCGCTGCCGATCATCCTCGTGCAACGCTGCAGCCCAGCCATCGCCCAGGGCTTTATCCTGCGTCATCCCCGCCAGCTCCTGCCAGCACTCGTTGACATAGATACAGTGACCTTCCAGATCGCTGCGAAAAATACCTACCGGCGCAGCCCTGGCCAGGGCATGATAGCGCTGTTCACTTTCCCTTAATGCTGTCTCGGCCTGCTTGCGCGCCGTAATATCCAGAATGATCGCAATGAATACCGGAGGGGATTCTTCTGCTGCAAGTTGCAGGCGTACTTCCACATCATAGAGACTGCCATCCTTACGCTGGTGTACCGTTTCAAACACCAGCAGATCCTGTTTACCCTTGCGTAACGGCCTGATCAGCGCTTCAAACTGTTGCTCATCCAGTTCCGGCTTGATATCAACCGGCGTCATCCTGATGAGTTCCTCTGTCGTATAACCCAGATTATTCAATGCGCCCTTTGAGGCAAGAATGAACTTCAGATTATCTTCACGAAAGATATAAAGTTCATCAAATGAATTTTCAAAAATTCGGCCCCAGCGTTTTTTTAGCTGGCTTTTGATTAAATCCAGCAAGTTCTGCTCCCCTGAATTCTACTATCGTTATGAAATGTAGCAGATTTTCAGCCGATTGATATTTCAGGGACTATCAGGATGCCAACAAAACGGGGGAATCAGCTTAAAGGAAAGGCCATTTATTTCTGTAATCCACGAATAACCAGCAGCAAGCCAGCCAGGCTGTTTACAAGAAACAAAATAGACGACAGACCATGCAGCCAACGAAACTGTTGCAAATGCTCACCTTCCAGCCCCAGCTGTTTTAACTCGGCCATCTGTGGTTGTAAAACAAATTCAGCCACACAGATTATCAACAACATGCCGAATAACAACCAGCTCCGCCAGGAGGACAGCGCCGCCCGGCCTTGCTGAAGCAATGATCCCAAAAGCAGCAAAACACCGCAGAGCAGGCCAAGAAAATTCAGCAGGGTAAACATCTGCCCGGCCAGCATGCCGGCCAGAACACGATCATCCTGTGCGCGAAACAGAATCGGCACCGCGAGATAGCCGATTGCCCACATGCTGCCGATCCAGAGGGTTAAGAGAACACGTTCGAAGGCTTTAAACATATTTTTCACCACAGAGGACACAGAGAAATTCTTTACGAATTTTGTGTTTAAACGTTTACCTGCCAGGGGTTCTTAAAGAGTACAAAAATTTACAGAGCAAAACTCCAGGAAGCTCTGTGTCCTCTGTGACCTCTGTGGTGAAAAATTCTTTCCATCTCTACTGGAAAATTATTTCATTCGTAAGTCACCGAGATAATTTCATATTCACGCACGCCGCCGGGCGCCTGAACTTCGGCGACATCATCGACAGATTTGCCAATCAGGGCGCGGGCAATGGGTGAAGTAATCGAGATCAGGTTCTGCTTGATGTCGGCTTCCATCTCGCCAACGATCTGGTAGGTCACCTCAGTGTCATTTTCAACATCCAGCAATTCAAGTGTTGCGCCGAAGACCACTTTATCTCCGGCGTTGGCGCCCACCATTGCTATATCGATGATCTGCGAATTAGACAGCGCGGCTTCGATTTCCAGAATCCGACCTTCGATGAAACTCTGCTGTTCACGCGCGGCATGGTATTCGGCATTTTCTTTCAGATCGCCATGCTCACGCGCTTCGGCGATAGCCTGGATAACCTTTGGTCGCTGCACACTTTTCAGATCTTTCAATTCCTCGCGCAGTTTTTCTGCTCCCCGGCTTGTCATCGGTGCTCGGCTCATGCGGATATCTCCTGATGCAGATCCTGTAAACGGTTTACGGTGCTTAAATCAGCCTGTCTCAGCGCCCGGCATAATGCCAGCCCACCGGCCAGCGTAGTGGTATAAGTCACCTTATGCTGCAGCGCATTACTACGAATAGTGGCGGAATGGGCAATCGCCTGGCTGCCTTCGGTGGTATTAACAATCAGGCTGATCTCATCATTCTTAATCATATCGACAATGTGCGGTCGACCCTGGCTAACTTTGTTGACACTCTGCACTTCGAGTCTGGCTTCGTTCAACACTTTGCACGTGCCATGAGTGGCGACCAAATCAAAGCCCTGCGCCAGTAATTGACGGCCCACTTCGACAATACCCGGCTTGTCGGTATTGCGTACGCTTAGAAAAGCCCGGCCTTTGCTCGGTAAAGTAACGCCGGCGGCAATTTGTGACTTGGCATAAGCTTCACCGAAACTGCGGCCTACACCCATAACCTCACCGGTGGATTTCATTTCCGGCCCCAGCAGGGGATCGATACCGGGGAACTTGTTAAACGGGAATACGGCTTCCTTGACCGAAAAATAGTCTGGCACAATTTCTTCTGTAACTTTCTGTTTCGCCAGGCTGCGCCCCGCCATACAACGTGCAGCTACTTTCGCCAATGGAATACCCGTCGCCTTGGAGACATAGGGCACGGTACGCGAAGCGCGCGGATTGACTTCCAGCACATAAACCACGTCTTTCTGAATCGCAAACTGGGTATTCATCAAACCGATAACCTTCAGCGCTCGCGCCATCTGGCTAACCTGTTTGCGCATTTCATCCTGCAACTCAGTAGAAATGCTATAGGGTGGCAAAGAGCAGGCGGAATCGCCGGAATGTACTCCGGCCTGTTCGATATGCTCCATGATGCCGCCGATCAGAACATCCTCGCCATCACAAATCACATCGACATCCACTTCCACCGCATCATCAAGGAAACGATCCAGTAGCACGGGTGAATCATTGGAAACCTGCACCGCCTCAGTCATGTAACGCCGCAGTTCTTTCTCGTTATAAACAATTTCCATCGCCCGGCCACCGAGCACATAGGAAGGACGCACCACCAGCGGATAACCGATTTCCTCGGCCAGCTTTACCGCC
>JASBTR010000085.1 GCA_030148325.1 Gammaproteobacteria bacterium | reverse complement strand
CTCTATTCACAGTATTTCCACGCTCATGGTTCGACAAGGCTCTCCTGAGCGAAACCGAAGGGCTCACCACGAACGTGGAAATTCACAAGTGATCTGGTATTTGGAACAGCTATTTAGACACGCGAACGATGCGCTTCGTTTTACTCAGCACATCCTACGAGAGCTTAAAACCGTGTTGTAAAGTGGACAGGAATTAGGAACTTTTATTTAGTCCGGCAGGCTGGTATTACCCCCCCGCCGCTGGAAATATCAACTAACGGGAATATGCAGTACCTTGCCTACATGCAGGGTATTGCTGCGCAGGCCATTGCTGCGTTTCAATAAAGCAACGCTGATACGATAGCGTGCGGCAATCCCGGACAGGGTTTCGCCACGCGTGATGATATGCTTTTTCGGCTTCTGCGCCAGCAGGGTACCAGGAGGCGGGTTGGCGTGAAAATAACTGCGCACGCCTTTCAAAATTGCATTAGCCAGCGCCTGCTGATGACGACCGCTTTTTAATTTGCGTGCTTCGGCCGGGTTGGAAATAAAGGCCGTTTCCACGAGGATGGAGGGCACATCCGGCGCCTTGAGCACCCTGAAACCCGCCCGTTCAACCTGTGACTTGTGCAGACGATTAACGCCTTTGAGATTACGCAATACGCGTGAGGCAATCTCATGGCTGTCTTCAATAGTGGAATTTTTCACCATATCCACCAGCACCATTTTCAGCAGGTCATCCTTGTCATCCAGACTGATGCCGCCAATTAGATCAGAGCGGTTTTCCGAGCGCGCAAGAAAGCTGGCAACCTCACTACTGGCGCCCCGCTCCGAAAGCACAAAAACAGAAGAACCGCGCGCCTTGCCATTACGAAACGCATCGGCATGAATTGAGACAAACAGATCGGCGCGCTTTTTCCGCGCTATCCTGACTCGCTGTTTCAAACCAACATAATAATCACCCGTACGAATCATTACCGGCGTCATACCCGGCTCCTTGCGAATGAGTTTTTCCAGCCTCCGGGCAATCGCCAGCACCACATCTTTTTCACGCGCGCCATGCTGACCAAGCGCCCCGGGATCATCACCGCCATGACCGGCGTCGATGGCAATCACAATGTCACGCCTGCCGTTTTGTTGCGGTATATACGTCTTGCGCGTTTTTTTGAGTATCTGCTTTTTGCCGTGCTCAAGATCGATCACCAGGCGATGGCCGTAGTCACCCTGGGGCTTGAGAATAAAACTTTTCGGCCGCACCACATCGTTGAGATCGATGACAAAGCGCAATTCATCCTGATTGCGGCGGGCAAAACGGATAGCGCGAATGCGCGTTTTGCTGTAATCAAAGCGGGGCAGCCGGCCGGAAAACCGGCTGGATTTCAAATCGATGACTACCCTGTTCGGTGCTTTCAGGGAAAAAATCGTGTGTTCCACCGGAGCACTGAGGTCAAACACCAGACGAGTGTTGTCAGGCGCAGGCCACATGCGAACATGTTTGACCTCAACAGCAACGCTGCCTGTTGCCAGACAAAACAGCAAAATGAATGCCAGTACCCGCGTCATGCCCCGTTTTTATCCCCAATCAAAACCTCAATACCCTAATTGTGCATAAGAACACAGAATTTTCAAGTAAAAATTCAATATTTTTATGGGGATAGGTGGTTTTCTTAGAGAAAATTATTAGAAGTATTTCTGCACCGGCAAGCTCACCCTGCAAAATCAGAACACATACACCAGATTAATCGTGGTTTCGGTATCCGTCTTCTTTTTATCCTGGGGCACCCTGGAAGTGTACTTCACGGTATAACCCAGATTGATGGCAAAGTTTCCCATCAGTTGCGCCGTCAGACTGGTAATGGACTTGCTCACCGTGAACTGTTCACCGATATCCGAGCTCAGCTCCTGAGTGAATTTTGATTTCTCACGAAAATCCCAGGCGTACTTGCCGGCCAGGCGGAATACGCCTTCAGTTTTATTGTCCCCCCCTTCTTCCTGATAGGCCTTGATGCCGCCACCGGCTTCCAAATCCAGCGTTATTGATGGCCTGACGGCCAGAAAACGATGCCCCAGCCCTGCCGTTGCTGTTGCCTGATACTCATAACCACTGAAACGATCATCTTCATAACTGGCGCGACCAAACAGGGACATGTCTCCGGAATAGCTGTAATTGCTCTGTCCGGAAATAAAGTATTTCTCGGCCGTCTTTACATCAGAATTTTTGGTGTAGAGGGTGTTGGCCGTCAGGTTGTTGCGCCATTTATCCTTTTCATGAGTCATATCCACCTTAGCGTTAAAGGTATCAGTACGGGTATTGCCCGTGGTACCCACATAACCCAGACCCGCTTCACCATCCCAATGCGATTTTTCCACGGCGAGATCTGCCTCTGCCGCCACGCCCTGCAGACCAACCATGCCCAGCAGGCATATTCCGCACAGATGTTTCATTTTTTATCTCACTTCCAATAAACCGTTACAGCTCTTACACCAGAATGGCGCGCACCTTAGATTACCGAAGGGAATACTGTCAAATGAACCACCCCGCAGCAAGCTACGGGGTATTAGTCGAAGGAACAATCTGAACCGCCAAGACGCAAAGGACGCCAAGTTTTAGCCAAACAATTCCTGGCGTCCTTTGCGTCTTGGCGGTTAATATTAATCACAGCAAGCTGAGGATTGCAATAACTGCATGATGCGTCGTCCGCTGTCCGTACCCGCCTGTATCTGCGCTAACCGACCAGCATCCTGATACTGGAGCAGAATCTTGATATCCGCCGGCGGCAACATGCCTTCACCCTGCTGAGGCCATTCCACCAGTGAAACAGCCTCAGCGGCAAAACAGTCTTCCGCCCCCATGTAGGCCAGTTCCTCCGGATCGGCGAGACGATAGAGGTCAAAATGATAAACATGGCGCACTGGCTGTTCGTCATTTGAAAGGATTTCGTAGGGTTCGACCAGCGTGTATGTGGGCGACTTAACCCGACCTGCGTACCCCAGTCCACGCAGGAAACCCCGACTGAAGGTAGTTTTACCCGCACCCAGATCACCGTACAAAAAAATCAGACACTGCGCCGGGCAGACAGCCGCCAGCGCCCGACCCAGATTTTCCGTTGCCGCTTCATCGGCGAGCAGAATATCCATGCCTTCAGAGTGAATCGGGATTCACCAGGCGTCGGATTACCGGCATCAGATCGCTGGCAATCAGGCCCCGTTCACCAACGGTTTTTACTGCAAGATCGGCCGCATGCGCATGCAGACAAACGGCAAGTTGCGCGGACTCGGGGCAATCCAGCCCCTGCGCAATCAGGGCACCTGTAATCCCCGACAGCACATCGCCCACGCCGCCGCTGGCCATGCCCGGATTACCGGCATTGCAAACACCGATGCCCGTCTCAGTCGCCACCAGCGTTCCCGCCCCCTTGAGCACACAGACACCGCCGTATTTTTCCAGCAGGGCATTGGCGGCGGCAAAGCGATCGTCCTGCACCTGCTGAACATCCTGTCCCAGCAGGCGCGCAGCTTCACCCGGATGCGGTGTAAGCACCCGCTTCGCGCCACGCAACATGACTTCGGGCAGGCGTCCGGCGGCCATGAGATTCAGCGCGTCGGCATCCAGCACCAGCGGTTTGCCACAGGCCACGACATAGCTCAACATTTCCTCGGCCCAGTCGCTCTGCCCCAGCCCCGGGCCGATCACGATCACTGTTGCACGATTAACCAGCCGTTCAAGGCCGTGCGCCTGTTCTACCCCATGACACATGAGCTCCGGCCGACCGCTGCTGACAAACGCAGCATGCGCCTCGCGAGTGGCGATGCTCACCAGACCGGCGCCGGTTCGCAGCGCCGCCTCACCGGCCAGACGCAGTGCGCCACTCATGCCATGATCGCCGCCAATCACCAGCACATGACCGGCATCGCCTTTGTGCGCATGGCGGGGGCGCGGCTGCAGTAATTTTTTCAGTCGTGCGTAATCCAGCCGCCGCGCGACCGGTGTCTGCTGTGTATAAATAAGTCGGGGAACATTGAGTTCAGAAAAATGCAGCTCACCGCAATACTCTACCGCCTCGCCTGTCAGCAAGCCCTGCTTCAGACCGATGAAGGAAATCGTACAGGCTGCCCGCACCGCAATGCCGCAGACCCTGCCGGTGTCGGCATTCAGTCCAGAGGGCAGATCCAGCGCCAACACCGGACAAGGCGCGTTATTGATAGCCTCGATAGCCCTGCGGTAATCACTGCTCACCTGACCACGCATGCCTGTTCCCAGCAGGCCATCCACGATCAGTTCGATATCCTGCAAAGCCTGCCCGTCGAAAGCAACCGGCGTCACGCCCGCACCCAGTAACCGTTGCATGGCCGAGAGGGCGTCTCCCTGTAACTTGCTGCTGTCTCCCACCTGAAACACGCTAACCTTAAATCCGTTTTCATGCGCCATGCGCGCCAGCACAAAACCATCGCCGCCGTTATTGCCGGTGCCACAGAACACGGCAATGCGCCGAACATCCGGCCAGCGTGTGCGCAGCAGGGTAAAAGCCGCTTCGCCGGCCCGTTCCATCAGGATATTGGAAGACAGGCCGTGTTCCTCAATCGCGAGGCGATCCAGTTCGCGAGTCTGTTCAGCGGTATAGAGAAGGTAGGGTAATGAACTCATGCAAGTTATGATAGCGCGTTATGGGTGAATCAAAAAACCGACCATGCTCTCAACCCGCGAGCTTCGGAAACTGGCCACAAAATTAGCTGCTGGCACTGTGAACCGGGCTTTCAGCAGACCCGTATTACTGATACCGATTTATCGGCCAGCAATGCGCATTTATTAGACTGGCTGGCCCAGACAGAGGATAGCGTAAGCCAAAAGTTTTATAGCCTCCATAGCGCCTGATGGCTGATAATTCCAATCGAGTACTGATGCCAATCTACAATCAGTATTTAATTTATATCGCGGTGAGTGGATGATCTGGGCATGGACACGGCCCGGAGGTTCATTTTGTTGCGCCAGTCGGCATCATAGCTGGTCAAAACGGGCGACTATTTGTCACCATCCGACGTAAGAATTGTTCTATGGTGCCCACATCTGCCTATAATAATAAGCACCCCCGTAGAAAACTACGGGGTATTAGTCGAAGGAACAATCTAAACCTGGTTGATATACCGGGTGAGCATGGTAACAGTGGATGCGGCGCCGAACGGGGTGTTGGCATGTGTGTCGATCAGCATAATCGGATTTATATCGCTTAATATGTTCAATGGACGGATCGAGATTTTCCAGTACCTGGGAGAGCGTACGTGAAGTGTTATAATCGCTACCTGTTGCCTGTCCTGCTGTTTTTTTCCGCTGTACTTCAGGCCGCGCCCGTGTCGGATGTCGCGAATACCGTACATAATCTTTCCAGCTCCGGGCCAGGGACCGTTACCGCGACGACGGAATCCCAGATTTGCGTGTTCTGTCATACGCCGCA
>JASBTR010000081.1 GCA_030148325.1 Gammaproteobacteria bacterium | reverse complement strand
TTACACCGGCATTCCCACCGGCTTCACCGATTTTGATAACAAAACCTCGGGCCTGCAAAATTCAGATTTGATCATCATCGCCGGGCGGCCCTCGATGGGTAAAACGACCTTTGCCATGAACATCGTCGAAAATGCGGCGATTAAAAATAATTCGGCCGTAGCGGTGTTCAGTATGGAAATGCCGGGTGAGTCGCTGGTGATGCGCATGATCTCCTCACTGGGTCGGATTGACCAGCACAAGATCCGTACCGGCCAGCTTGATGATGCTGACTGGCCGCGCCTGACCTCGGCGGTGGGCATATTGAACAATGCCAATATTTTCATTGACGATACGCCCGGACTCAATCCTATGGAAATCCGTGCGCGTTCCCGGCGCATCAAGCGCGATCATGGCAGCCTGGGTTTGATTGTGATCGATTACCTGCAACTGATGCAGACTCACGGCGGTTCGGAAAACCGGGCCACCGAAATTTCGGAAATATCGCGCGGACTAAAGGCGCTGGCCAAGGAACTGAACGTGCCGGTGATCGCCCTGTCACAGCTTAACCGCGGGCTGGAGCAGCGCCCCAACAAGCGTCCGATTATGTCGGATCTACGCGAGTCGGGCGCAATCGAGCAGGATGCGGATTTGATCGTTTTCATCTATCGTGATGAAGTCTATAACGATGAAAGCCCGGACAAGGGCACGGCGGAAATCATCATCGGCAAACAGCGTAACGGCCCCATCGGTATGTCGCGCCTGACCTTCATCGGTCAGTACACCAAGTTTGAAAACTTCATTTCCGAGGGTGGTTATGAGGACTATACATGACCGGCGCCCAGCGAGGTGAAGTTAGCGCCTCGCAGGATATGATTAGCGCGCCGCAGGCGCGAATTGATCTCGCTGCCCTGCGCCACAATCTGGCGGTGGCTCGCCGCCATGCGCCTGACTCAAAACAACTGGCTGTGATCAAGGCCGATGCCTATGGTCATGGCATGCTGCGCGTGGCCCAGGCACTGGAGGCGGCGGATGCTTTTGCCGTGGCACGTATTTCCGAGGCGCTAAGCCTGCGCGAGGCAGGAATTACAAAGGATATCCTGCTGCTTGAGGGGGTTAACAGTCGCGAAGAACTGCAACTGGCGCAGCAACAGCGACTGCAGGTCGTGGTGCATCAGGCCGAACAGATTGCGCTGTTACAGCAGCTAAGCGGTACGCCAGTTGCGGTCTGGTTGAAGATTAATACCGGTATGCATCGGCTGGGGTTCCGCCCGGAGGATGTTCAGTCAGCATACCGGCAACTGCGTGAATGTCCTGCGGTCGCTGGTGCACCGGTGCTGATGACCCATCTGGCCAATGCCGATGATCGAAGCAGTGCCTACACCGATGAGCAATGCCGACGGTTTGAGCGTGCAGTCGCCGGTCTTGAAGGTGAACATAGTATTGCCAATTCTGCCGGCCTGCTTGGCTGGCCGGCTACACGCCGCCACTGGGTGCGTCCCGGGATCATGCTCTATGGCGCATCACCCTTCATCGACAGCCGGGCTGCGGACTGGGATCTGCAACCGGTGATGAGTCTGGAAACCCGCCTGCTTGCCATCAACAAATGTAAAAAAGGCGAGGCTGTAGGCTACGGCGGCTTTTGGCGCTGTCCTGAGGACATGCGCATCGGCATCGCCGCCATCGGCTATGGTGATGGCTATCCACGTCATGCACCGGATCATACCCCGGTTCGCGTAGGTGCTCAGCGCAGCGGTATTGTTGGGCGCGTATCCATGGATATGCTTGGCATTGATCTGCGTACCTGCCCCGAGGTGAAAATTGGCGATCCTGTTTTGCTTTGGGGAAAAGCGGCGGATGGCGGGATCCTGCCGGTGGATGAAGTGGCGGAAAAAGCCGGCACCATTGCCTATGAATTATTCTGCCGTTTGACCTCTCGGGTTAATTTCATTTACCAGGGGTAGCGGATACCCCGCCAGCTGGCGGTTGCTGAATATCGCGGATGATCTCGAGCGTAATATCGTCAAAACGAAGTAACTTGCCGCCGAATTTAGCGATAAAGGCTTCTGCATCCTCTTTTTTGGCAAACGAGGCAATGATGTGCCCCATCGCGCCCTTGAGCGGTGTATTGATAACATAATAGGCGCTGCGCGCATCGGTGAAATAGCTTGCACGCATAGATAGCCCGGGCAAGTCCGTCTTACCCATGTCGTGAACATAGATCTCCCTGGCGATGGTTTTTACATCCGGCTGTAAAATATAAGAGAACAAATCCCGCGTCGAACAGAACTTGAGCGCCTGCGGGTTGCCGCGAACATAGGCTTCCCCTTTTGGCCCGGAAAACTGGGTGATGTACATGCCACACAGGTGACATTCATCCCCGGCGGCGATCTCTACGGGCGGATTTTTGTGCGTATCCCGGCTACCTGAATCGCAACCTGCGAGGATGGAAAATATAAAAATAAAAAAAACAGACTGCAGTGGCTGTTTCATAAAATGATGATTCATACTTATGTTGAATACTGTCAAATAACACGTTTATTGAAGCGCCATACGGCGAGCAGGCAGGGAACCACTATCCAGCCTAACAGGCCTGACCAGAGAACCGCTGGCTGAATCATCTGCCTGTTGGCGATGGACGCCAGGCTTGACTGTACCTGTGTTGCTTCGAAGCTACCCAGATTTATCAGGCGGAAAATATCCGTCGGGTTGAGCAAGAGTAACCAGCCAAACAGATCGTCACCGATGGCGCCGCCGGTCGCCACCAGCAGGCCCAGTAACAGCAGGTCAAACACAAACACAAGCGCAAACCAGATGAACAGGGCCATTCCTGAAGCCCGGCTTTTTTCGCTCGACATAACACTGACAAGATAAGCCAGGGCGATGAATACCCAGCCAAGCAGGATCGAGGTGAAGATAAACAGGGAATAGGCGACGAATAGTTCCTGCAGCTCTACCTGTTCTGAGAAAATAGCAATCAGCAACCCGGATAAACCAAAACCAAGCAGGGTCGCGAGGGCCATCATCGCAGCGTGGCCGACAAACTTGCCCGCAAGCAGTTCACTGCGTTTCAGGGGATAGGTTAGAAGCAGGATCAGGGTGCCCTGTTCTTCCTCGCCAACGATAGTGTCATAGGCAAGAATCAATGCAATAAGCGGAATAAGAAAAATCGCCAGGCTGGAAAGACTGACAATGGTGGTCGAGAGAGAGGTAAACCCTACCATCCCGGACGCAGCGGCACCAAAATAGGAAATAGCGATGGCAAAAAGCGCCAGCACCACGGTGATTCCGGCCACCCAGCGATTCCGGAGTCCATCCTTGAATTCTTTTGCAGCAACGACAAGGATCTTATTCATCATGTGTCACCGCCTGCCTGTCAGAACCTTCCGCCTTATTACGGGTATTGTAATAAGTATAAATAGACTCCAGTGTTGGCATATTGATATCGATGTCCTCGATATTTTTTTCCTGGCCAAGCGCATGCAGGAGGCTGATCTTGTGACTGGCGGCAGCAGATAAAATATACTGGCTGCCGTTAACGAACTGGGTTGATACACCCTGAGCGGGGAGCTGCTCAAGCCATTCCTTATTCGCGATTTTCCCCCTGACGCGGATGGTCATGGGCAGTTGCGCCTCCTTACGCAATTCCTCAATGCTGCCCTGGGCAAGTATTTTCCCTGCGGAAAGGATCAGGGCGCGGTCAATATGTTCTTCAATCCCTGAAAGCACATGCGAGCAAAGAATAATCGTTGCCCCCTGCTGTTTAAGTTGCTCAATTTTATTGTACAGTTCGCGCGTGGCGACTGGGTCAAGGCCAACCGTGGGTTCATCCAGAACCAGCAGTTTTGGCTGGTTCAACATGGCCTGCGCCAGTCCAAGACGTTGACGCATGCCCTTTGAATAAGTTTTGACGCGCCGGTCGGCGGCGTGCAACAAACCGACCTCTTCGAGCAGTTGATCCTGTTGCTGTTTGTCGGCGTCCTTGAGGCGGGCAAAATATTGCAATGTCTCCCGGCCGCTGAGCTGGGGATAAAAACTCAGATTTTCGGGTAGATAGCCCATCTGTTTTCGCAATTCGGTCATATTTATGTCGTTGGCCGGGTCATTGCCAAACACACGTACAGTACCGCTGGTTGGTCGCAATATACCCAGTATCATTTTGATGCTGGTTGTCTTTCCTGCACCATTATGCCCAAGCAGCGCCACAACCTGGCCCTGTTCGATATGCAGGCTTACACCATCGAGCGCCTGGACCTTGCCAAAGTCCATGGCAACACGATCAAAACGGATTGCTTCGCTACTCATAAGGAGGAAAGTCTCCTGTCTTCGAACGCTGAAGCAGCAGGCTGCATCAGTGGGTAACTGTCGGTTACGCCGGGTGATTTGAAAACCGGAAATTGAACTTGTGCCCAGCGCAGGATTTCAACTGATGGGCTGTTCATTAACAACTTGGCCAGCGGATATTTCCAGAGTAATTTGTCGATGTTGTCATTGGGTTCAAAGGGACGATCACCGATACCGTCATTATTACGATCCCAGCCCAGGTAATTACTCCAGTAATTTCCCCTGCCATTTTCTGACCACTCCTGCCTGCGATTGGAAACATACTTGACCTGGGTATAATTATTCACAAATGCGTTGTCATAAATATTATTGTCTTCCGAACCGGCGGTCAGGTGAATGCCGATATCACTATCAGCAAACAGGTTGCCCGTCAGGGTATTAAATACCGAGTTATAGATAAAAACCGCCTTGCCTTCCGCACCGGCGATACCTGCCCCTGAATAACCGGGGCTGATTCCCTTGCGCACATGTACAACACGATTATTCCTGAGTGTGCTGTAAGTTATATAGTTCATCAGTATGCCGTAGTTTTCATCATTCTCGGACCGGTTGTTTAGTACAGTCAGGGATTTTGACTGCATCAGGGCATAACCGGTACGGGTGTTATGCGTGAAGTTGCCTTCGATCCGGTTGTTGTGTGAATACATGTAATGAATGCCGTAGCGCAGATGGTGCAAATGATTGTTTCTCAGCAGGTTGTTATTGCTGGTGTCGATATAGATCCCGTCTCGGGTATGCCAGATTTCATTTTCCGCGATTTCCACCCCCTCCACATAGTAAAGGTGAATGCCATTACCTCGATCCTGGGAGCGAACCTCCGGGTCGGCGCTGATTTTGTTGCCAATTACTTTTGCATCATGCGCCGCATCGAGCCAGACGCCGAAAAGATTATTTTTAAACACATTGTTTTTTATCAAAATATTTTTCGCCGTTTTTTCGACAAAAATGGCGGCATTCATTTTGGTCAGATTCATGCCAGAGTTACGAAGAACAAAACCTTCAATAGTAACATTTGGCGCCCTGACAAGCAGAATGTTGCCTTTCTTATGGCCATCGAATATTGCCCCAGATTCTGATTTCAGAGTCAGTGTTTTATTAATTACCACGGTGCCGGAATAGATGCCGGAGGAAAACAGCAAAATGTCGTTTATTTCTGCACCCTTAATTACAGCATCAAGATCGCTGGCAGGGCTTAGCCTGATCTGCTTTGCAGACACGCCTGATACATTTATCAGTAGTACAGCAGTAAAAAAAAGAGTAAAAAAACGGAGCATCAGTCGCGTTATAGATTACCTGAAAAAAAGGAAGGAGAACATTGATTGCATATCAAACAGCAGTGATTATGAATATTGCCCAGATACTGGATAAAATACCACAGTAGCCACAGCATTACCGTCAGGAATTGAAAAAAACGGGTGGCCGCCTGCGCGGCCACCCGATTCTCATTCAGGCTTCGACCAGCATGCGGCCGCGCATTTCCATATGCAGCGCATTACAGAACCATTGACAGTAGAACCACTGAACGCCGGGTTTGTCTGCAATGAAGGTTACTGAGGAGCTTTGATATGGCCCGATTTCCATGACAACACCATGGTTGGTCATGGTGAAGCCATGGGTTACGTCTTCAATCTGATCCAGATTGGTAACCGTAACCGTGACCTCATCACCCAGTTTGACGGTGAAATCAGTCATACTGAAGTTTGGCGCAATCGAAGTCATGTATACGTGCACCTTGTTGCCATGACGCACGACCTTGCTGTCCTTCTCAAGTACAACACCGTCTTTTTTGGCCCTCGCGCGGATTGAGGCAAAGAAAGGATCATCACGCTTCCAGATCTTCAGCGGCTTCATCTTGCTGCGGTGAACCAGCATGCAGTCATGGGGTTCGGCAAAGGTTGGACCATCATGCACCAGTTTCATGGTCTCGCCGGAAATATCAATCAGCTGATCATTCTCCGGGTGCAAAGGTCCCACGGGCAGGAACCTGTCCTTGGAGAATTTGCACAACGAAATAAGCCACTGGCCATCGGCATCTCGGGTCTCACCCATGGTCGTGTGGTTGTGTCCCGGCTGATACATGACATCCAGTTTCTGGCGAATGTAATTCACCTTTTTGCCCTTATAGGCCTTGATCGCGTCGGCCACATTCCATTTGACGATCTGGCTGTCGATGAACAACGTGGTATAGGCGTTGCCTCGCCCGTCAAAGGCGGTGTGCAGTGGCCCCAGACCCAGCTCGGGTTCAGCGACTACGACATCGCGCTCATCCTTTAACTTACCATCAAACAGGTCGTCAAGCTTGTCAATCTCGATAACGGTAACGGTCGGCGAAAGCTTGCCATTGGCGACAAAATACTTGCCATCAGGTGAAGTGTTAAGGCCATGCGGACTCTTTGGCACGGGGATATATCGGGTATATTTAGAACCATGGCGGCCGTCAATGACAGGCACTTTTGAATCACCCACGGTAGTAAATTTGCCCGCCTTTACTGCTGCTTCAATCCGCGGGATGTTGAAGACCACAGCCCAGTCACGTTCATTGCGCATGGTGCCGGGAAGGTCAATGGCGTTTTCCGAGTTGTAGCAGGTGGAACAGGCGTATTTTCCCTTATAGTCGGCATCGGTATTATCCAGGTTACCGTCAACGATGACCTGCCAGGCGACTTCCATTTTCTCCGCGTCGATGGCGTTGAACATGGTTCTGTATTTGCTTGGGTCATTAATGTCTCGCCCATCATTGGGGTGAGGAATACGGAATTCCGCATTACAGAATACGTATTTTGTATGCGGCACTTTCTGCACTCGCAGACCATGAATCGCCTGGACATTAGGAATGGAAATCATTTTGTCCGTTTTCATGATGTCGCAGCGAATACGGGCGACGCGGGTATTGGCCTTGTCATTGATAAACACGTATTTGCCATCATAACGGCCGTCGGTCATGCTCATATGCGGATGATGGGCATCACCATTCAGGTAGGGTCCACCACCGCCAGCCATGATTTCCTTGCTTTCATTGGTAATCCCCCAGCCTGTAGCGCTATCGATATTGAATACAGGGATGCGCATCAGTTCACGCATTGATGGAACACCTAAAATTCTAACTTCACCCGAATGGCCACCACTCCAGAAGCCGTAGTACTCATCGAGCTCGCCAAGGCCAACCGTCGCCTTGTCGTGCTTACCTTTGGCATGAGCAGCAGGAATTAGTCCCGCCCCCAGGCCTGTGGTACCCGCCAGCCCGGCCAGGGCCGTGGCATTCATGAACTGACGTCGTGTCAGGCCCGATTTGTCATTATTACTATCGTTTTTATCACTCATAGTACTCTCCTGGTTGGACAATGTTGGTTTTAACTTCAACGATTACTGCAAACTACGACTAAAACTACGGTTAAAATTACGATTATAGAAAGTTATGTTTGGTTCCCCGCCTGTGGTTTCTTGATTTTCGCACTGACAACAACCGTTGCCTTTTCTCTTTTCTGACGTTTCTTCATCAACGGCGGACATTTATGCTCGTCAAAATAGGTGATCTGGCAGTCCAGGCAATAATGGCATTCGTTGGTGTTAATAACGCCATTCTTGTCAATAGCACGAATTTCACATTCATTGGCGCATATCTGGCATGGCTTGCCGCATTCCTTACGCCTTTTCAGCCAGTTGAATAGTTGCCATTTGCCAGGAATTACCAGCGCCGCACCCAGTGGGCAAAGATATTTGCAATAAAATTTGCGATTGACAATGGAAATCAGCAACAGACCGAGCGCATAGATAACATAGTTCCAGTCACGTGAAAAGTGCAGGGTAATGGCCGTCTTGAAGGGTTCGATTTCGGCCAGTTTCTCGGCATGCGACAGGGATTGCAGCGATATCGCAAAAAGACCCAGTAAGATCATATATTTTAAGGCCAGCAAACGTTCATGTACCGCATCAGGAAATTCCCACTGGCGTATATTGAAGCGCCAGGCCAGTTTGTTGATGAGTTCCTGTATCGCGCCATAGGGGCATAACCAGCCGCAGAAGATCCCGCGACCCCAGAGCAACAGGGTCATGGCGACATACCCCCAGATGATAAAGATGAGTGGATCCATGAGAAAAGTTTGCCAGCGAAACTCGTGCATCAGCGCATGAACAAAGGTCAGCACATTGACCACGGAAAGTTGGGCCAGCGTGTAATAGCCAATAAAGGCGATGGTAAACAGGCTGAAACCGATGCGAAAACGATGAAGGAGGGTCGGGTATTTAACTACGACATCCTGGAACAGCAATATAATGGTCAATACCGCCAGAGCGGTCGTCAGGATGATGATTTCAGACTCTCGCTGTAACCAGATACCGACCCATAACGGCTGTTCTTCAGTTTCCACTGGCGGCGGTGGCGCCGGGCGAGTGTAATATTTTTCCGGCAGCTGGTAGTCACCAAAGAAACTGGTAAAGACACTGTTCAGTGGCCCGGTCTGACGGCGCACAAGTAACTCCAGCTGCCAGGCGTTTCCGGGATCAAACTCATTTTCGGCACGAACAATAAAAATCGCCATTTCTGAGAAATCGGGCATGTTTTCGGCATAGACATCATTAAGCCGAAAATAATCCAGATCGCGGAAAGTAATAATATTACCATTCTGCTGCAGCTGAATACGGTCAAAAATACCGCCTCGAACAAAGCCATTGCCGCGGAAGGAAAACAGGCCATTGGCCATCAGGGCAATGGCGTAATCACCCGGTTTTAACTCATTCATCAGCCAGTCATACTGGCTGTTTCCAAGAAGATTCCGGCCAATGGCAGGTACATTCAGTAAGGTATAATAAAGGTCAATAAACTCGTTACAGTCTGTTTCTTCGTCATCCTCATTGCAACCAATATCCTTGATGCCCTCGCCTTCGGTGCCGACAAAGGCCCTGTCGACATCGCTGACCATAAGATGCAGGTTCCGGACACTGCCATCGCCCAGCAGACCCGGCCAGTCGACTTTTTCAAATTTGTCCATCAGGATCTCGGCGCGCATTATCTGGGCTGAATTATCTTTTATAATCCCTTCTTTAATAGCAACCTTGCGGCTTGCGCGGCTGATGGTCTGGTTGATAACCATAGCGGATACTGTTGCCCCGGTAATCGCATCAATATTGACATAGCCCTTCTGCTTGCCTGAACCCACTTTAATATGATCAGTAACTGACTTACCAATATACTGGTTGGCAAAGGTATCCAGAGACGCTTCGGGTATGCCCACCAGTAAAATAGGTTCATGGTGCTCGGTTACCTTTGCGCCAACCATTACACCGTTTAGATCCAGCCCCATCAGCAGGTCAATGGGCTTGCCGGAATAGGCTGGAATGGCTGCCAGTCCTTTGGTCTGGAAAATATATCCCAGTAATTCGTCGCCTTTGTAGGCGCGAAATATTTCCGGTTTTTCTTGCTCGGTTCTGAAGCTGTTAGCAGTAGGAAAATAACTGGAAAATAGTGCTTTTCTGTCGGTGTTGATTTCGATATCTATTGCCATTACGTTAGTAAGGCTAAATAGAAAGAGGATCAGAAAGGAGAAGAAATACCGGTGGGTTTGTTTCATGGGTTGAGTACTGACTGGTTCGATCATTGTCAGAGCAGAATTTTCTCTCATAAGGATTATAGTTATCCTTGACCCGCATCAAAGGCCAGAATTTAATTGTATGTGAATAACTCAACACAGGGCATGCGAACAATATGGAACAGTTACAGAGTTACAGAATAGAACAGTTACAGAAAATTTTCCTGACTCTTTTAGTTTTTTATTTTATTAACAATCCATTGACAGATTACCCGGGCATTGTTATCAGCTACTCATACGTAGGTACTTAAGGAATTCATTCACCTGTAGGTTCGCCTTCAGGCGAACAGCAGCGCTTAAATAACGTAGAGTGTGGCGCATAATTGAGTATTTTGTACGGCTAAAGCCGTACCTACAATTGTTCATACGCTTAAGTACCTACGTATGATCAGCTGCTAATTTTTCATTGATTCATGTAAGGTGATAAACCTGGTGAATAGCAATGCAAGATGTATTAATGATAATGCCGGTTTGCCTGATTGCCACAAACACGCTGGCCGCAGGCGCATCCGGGGTTTATGAACGATGGCGCAACATCGTTCGAAGACATTCGTAAATGTGTCGAGACAAAGATTAGCGATTTTATTTTTTTCTTTTGCCAAAAGCGGATGATAGTGTAATCCCGCCAGGTTGATCAGATGGCGAAAAATTTATCACTATTGCCTGTGGGTTATTTTGTCGTTTGACCTCGTGGATTTGTCGGGATTAGAGAATTAAATCAGGTAGGCAGGGGACCTGAAAAATTGTATCTCCTGATGTTGGGAATTTCAGGTTTCTGTCCTTGAGAGAGCCCCCCCCCCCTGTTTTTATCAACTTTTGGCGCGAGTATTTATTATCCCTGAGTAAGCGGAATTAATCAGGCCTTATCCATGCAGATGGCCGGCCATGCCAACGGTTATCGTTTTTTACGGGAACGCCTGCACAGATTCAGCCCTGGACCAGTCGATGATTTGTTGCCAGTCCGTGGGGTCATTTTTGTCGTAATGTAAAATTAACAGGGTCTTGCCCGCCATAATTGCCCGATGCAGTTCTTCCGTTTTGTCTTCAGGAATGCCCATCCGATGTAATGCCGCAGTAAGGCGGGTAACTGCCGCTGCACCCGCCATGATGCCCGAGCCAATTGCCGATCCGGCAATGACATCAATCACTGGCCCGAGCGCTAACAGGAGGCCGACACCTGGGACAAAGAGTAAACCCGAAGCGCCCACAGCCAATCCCGCTAAAGCACCCCAAAGTGCGCCATTCTCAGCCCATATTTTGCTGCGTTCCCGTTCACTCTCATAGGCTACACCGAGGAAATCGTCACCCTGCCCAGCAGCTCGGTGTAATACAGAAATCTGGTCCATAGGAAAATCATGTTCTACCAGCTGCCCTGCCAGCTCGTGAGCATGGTGAGTATCATCAAATACAGCGGCAAGTATCTTCATTTTGTGCCAATGAATAAGATCCATGAGGGATGGATCGTGCTCTGCAATTTTCATATTGACTCCTCCCGATACGGTGAAGGTTTTGATAAAGCCCGAGGCTTCATTTGAAGCATGAAATGAATCATGCTTTTCATTTCATTTTTCTAGTTATACTCTCTTACCGTTATTTCGTCTAATGTCTTTTTGACGTCCACGTACGTGACGAGTCCTTCGGCTTTGCTCAGTAGCGTAGGATGGGCACGGGTTGTGAGCAAAGCCGGATCCTGGATTGAAGCAGGCGGGAACTTTCAGTATCCAGCCCCCTTGATTTCCAGATTAGCTGCTTTCAACCCGCCTGCTGCCGCCAAACCAGAATTCGATATTCTTGCTCAGAAATTCCCGGTAGTGCACGTAATGTGAGCCGTCGCAGGAGAAGGTCAGGCCGACCATGCCGTTGATGATATTAAATGAAGATGAGCGCAGGTATATCGTTTCATCGGCATTGCGTAGTTGCTTGAACAGGTTCAGCACGCGGGCAATGTCCTCGCTGCTGACCTGGGCGCGCTCGCTAAGGGGCTGACGGGGGTAGGCCAGGCAGCGATCCAGATCGATCAGTTCGTCCACGGTATGTATATGGTAGATATAGGGATCATCCATGGACCAGAAGGAGGCGCGGGAACTGGAAAAGTGGATCTTGGTATGAAATATGCCATGGTGCTGCATCATATCGATAATGATATCGATGACTTCGTCCAGGTGCATGTCCATGGCGCTTTGCACCCGTTCCTGCATAAACAGGGTGCTGCGGATTGCCGGATCGCCCTTGTATTGTATCCATTCCTGATCTACTGGTTTTATGCTGTCCTTCGAGGCGGGTAGATCATCCACGTCAAAATCTGCAGCAATAAAGCCCAGCACGGTCATGCCATCGCGCACCGGATGCATGACCGTGATACAGGGCTTCATGGTCTGGCGGCTGACATAGACCCGGGAAATGGTAAAACCCTGATAGGGCAGGCTGGTTTCGAGATAGGGTCGATCCGAGAGATCCGTGCCACGCCAACGGAGGTCGACATGGCGGGCGTTGATATTGGAGGAAATCAGGTGGCCATTTGTATCCACAGCATAGATCAGATGGCAGTGCGGCAGCAGCGGAATTTCTTTTTGCAGCCGTCGATCCAGACTGTCACTGTCATCCCAGACAGGAACGCAGGCCTGCGCCAGTTCGGCCATGGGCTCGGTGGTCAGCAGGCGCAGGGTCTGTTTCTTTTCCAGGATAGTCTGTTCAAACCATGACATGATGTTGTTTGTCTAAATTAATTAAGCAGTTTGTCTGATTCATATTCATAAATTATTTGAGGAATTATGCCAGTGGCAAAGGGGCGACATGCTGACCTCGCTCACGTAATGACTCATCGACGTCCGGCGCCATATTCTCAGGTTAGAATATTATACTTAAAACCACACATAAAATCAGGAGCAAGTTTTATCCTGGCCACCTGGGGTAAATAAAAATGGACAAACCGGCATTTTTTTAATGGCTAAAGAAGAAACAAATTTTAATCACGATTATCTATAGCATGATGAAATAACGCCGATATATGAACATATCCTGGATGACAGTTTGAGGATCCAATGCGTCATAACTTAAAACTATTCCGGCGGCGTACTCGGCTATTAATTGTGGTGATATTACAGGTCTGCGCAATTTATTCTGTGCCGGCTGGCATATATGGGCCAGGCTGGAGGCCATTGTCGATATTGTACGTAAACATGTACCGGCGCACACCCGGGAAGCCATTATTGCCAGCCTTGATCCAAAATTAAAAGTTATCAACTACCAGTACCTGAATGTAGATAAAGCCGGCCTGAAACAAATCATGGACCTGGCAGTGGAAGGCGGCATTCTTGAGTTGCCGGTGGATATTGATGATTTTGCGGATATGCGTTCTGGTGATAACACGGGCGAACAGGGTCAAAGGTATTCAACATTAATACACCCATGAATAATTTAAACGCGGACAAGAAAAATTTTCCCGGAAAAAAATATGTCTCCCTCAGACGCAGTCTGCTGTTCTGGTTTTTGCTGCTGGCGCTGTTGCCTTTAAGCCTGACTGCCTGGTTTGGTTACCGGCAGATGGTGGATGGTTTGACCGAAACAGCTATGCTCGATCTGGAACACAGTGCACGCCTGAGATCGCAATTTATCCAGACATGGTTCGGCTACCGTTTTATGGATCTCAACAGTCATGCAGAAAGCCGTCGTAATGCCGAGTTTCTGGAAGCCTTACAACAGGGGCTGCAAATGAGTAATAAGGGCGCGGATGAATTTGTCAAGAGCTATGACTGGGCCTTACTGGTGGATTCTCGGCAACAGGATCTCATTACCTTCGCTCGCCGCTATGATTACATCAGCGATATTTTTCTGATCGACAAGGATGGCGATATTCTTTTTACTGTAACCCGTGAGTTTGACCTTGGCAGCAATCTATTTGATGGGTTTTATACGGATACCGTATTTGCCAGTACCGCCAGGATGACCCTGGAAACCGGGAAGTCGCTATTCTCGGATTTCAAACGCAACAACTCATCCAATAGGCTGCTGACCAGTTTTCTTACTGCGCCGATACTGGATGAAGATGGAAATGCAATTGGTCTGTTTGCGATACAGGTACAGTTGGGAAGAATTATCGAACTGGTGACGGAAGAATCGAGCAAGACGTCCTTAACTCACTATCTGGTGGGGGAGGATGGCCTGGCGCGAACCCCCGTCAAGGGGACGGAAACGGCTGACGCAGCGGTGCAACGCATTGATACCCAGCAGTTCAAACTCTGGCGGCATGAGGAGCAGGAGCAACATGTGCAATACGCAGCTGCTGGTCATGCAGTGTTCGAATATCCTGGTCCCGGTGGTCAGCAGGTCATTGGTTTGCACCAGACGGTGAAATTGCCGGGGGTTAACTGGGCGCTGATCAGTGAAATTGATCGGGATGAGGCATTGGCATCGGCGCATAGACTGGGACAGATCACAATAGCGATGTTCCTTTTAACCGCGGTGCTGGTAGTGGTGCTGGCGTTCTATCTGGCGCGACACATTACCCGGCCGATTATCCAGCTGGCTGATGGCAGTATGAAAGTGGCGGCTGGTGAAGTGGAACACCGGGTGGAGGTTACTGCCAATAATGAAATCGGCCAACTGGCTGATGCATTTAACCACATGTTGCAGGTGCGCCGTATGCATGAGCAGGCGCTGCAACAGAGTACCGAGCAGGCACAGCAGGCGTTGGCTGAACTGGAGGAGCAAAAATTCGCGCTGAGTCAACACGCTATTGTTGCTATTACCGATGTGCAGGGAAACATCACCTTTGTTAACGACAAATGTTCTGAAATCAGTGGTTATAGCCGCGAGGAAATGATTGGACAGAATCATCGCGTACTCAACTCCGGCTATCACGACACCGCATTTTTCCGGGAGATGTATCGCACCATTGCCAGAGGTGATGTGTGGCATGATGAGATTTGCAACAAATCCAAAGACGGCCATTTCTACTGGGTGGATACCACTATCGTGCCTTTTATGGATGAGAATGGAAAACCGAAAAGCTATATAGCTATCCGCACCGATGTCACTGAACGTAAACAGGTAGAAGAAGAGCTTATTGAGGCCAGGAACATTGCTGAGGATGCTGCGCGTGCCAAAAGCGCCTTTCTTGCCAGCATGAGTCATGAAATCCGCACGCCGATGAATGGTGTTCTGGGCATGTTGTCTTTATTGCTTGACACGAACCTGGACGCTGATCAACATCACAAGGCAACGGTAGCTCAAAGCAGCGCTCAATCATTGCTCACCTTGATTAACGATATTCTTGATTTCTCAAAAGTCGATGCGGGCAAGCTGGAACTGGAAATGCTGGACTTTAATTTGCGCGACATGTTGGGTAACTTTGCTGAAACCATGGCGTATCAGGTGCAGGACAAAGGCCTGGAGCTGGTTCTGGATGTAACCGGTGTTGAACAATCGCTGGTAAAAGGTGATCCGGGTCGCTTGCGACAAATTCTTACCAATCTTGTAGGCAATGCGATCAAGTTCACTGCCGAAGGTGAGATCGTGATACGCGCGAACATGCAGGACTATAACGAACAGGCATTGCACCTGCACTGTACTATTACAGATACAGGTATTGGCATTCCCGCAGAAAAACTTTCTGCGCTGTTTGATTCCTTTACTCAGGTGGATGCATCTACGACGCGCAAATATGGCGGCACAGGCTTAGGTCTGGCCATTGCCAAAAAACTCTGTGAACTCATGGGCGGGGAAATTGCTGTTAGCAGCGAATCGGGTAAAGGAAGTTGTTTTGAATTTAATGTAGTGCTCGAGAAAAGTCAGCACTCACACCTGGTTATACCTGAGGTTGATATACAGGCGCTTAACCTGCTGGTAGTGGATGACAACGCCACTAATCGGGAGGTGCTGCGGGGGCAGCTGGAACACTGGGGTGCGACTGTGGTGGAAGCTGAGGATGGGCCGCAGGCGCTGACCGTGTGTGAACAGCGTATTGAGCAGGATGGATTGCCGTTTTTCGATATCGCCTTTCTGGACATGCAAATGCCGGGCATGGATGGGGAACAGTTGGGCAAAGCCTTAAAAGCCGATCCACGCTTCAGCCAGATAAAACTGGTGATGATGACCTCGATGGGATACCAGGGCGAGGCACGGCATTTTGCCAATATCGGTTTCAGCGCTTATTTCCCCAAGCCCGCCACGACCTCGGATTTGTTTGATGCCCTGTCGGTGGTGGCGGAAGACGGTGAAGCCCTGCAACAGGCTGAGCCACTGGTAACACATCATTACCTGAAAACATTATCGCATAACAAAGAGTCGGCAACAGAAAATGGTAATTCAATTATGAATGACAAACCCTGGGCAGAAAATACCCGTGTACTGCTGGTAGAAGACAACCAGGTGAATCAGCTGGTCGCGTCAGGGATTCTCGCCAGCATGGGTATACAGGCGGATATTGCCGCGGACGGTCTTGCAGCTTTAAACAGCCTGAATCAGGCGTCTGCTGATGCGCCATATATATTAGTGTTGATGGATTGCCAGATGCCCGAAATGGATGGCTATGAAGCGACCTGCGCAATTCGCAGTGGTAAAGCGGGAGAGAATTATAAAACCATTCCGATTATCGCCATGACCGCGAATGCAATGCAGGGGGATCGTGAAAAGTGTCTCGAAGTTGGCATGGATGATTACCTGAGCAAACCTATCGAACCCGAGTTGTTATTTAAAAAATTACAGCAATGGCTGCCCAGCGCGGAAGAAAAAACCGTTATCGAGAAAACGGCCGAAGATACGACAGAGCCGGAACTGGCGGTGTGGGATAAAGAGGCGGCGCTGAAGCGAATCCTGGGTGATGAAAATTTACTGAATACCATTGTAGACGTATTTCTTAATGAAACACCCATGCGTTTGGACGAACTAAAGCAGGGCCTGGAATCGGGCGATTGCGAAAAAATACGCTATCTGGCGCATACCATTAAAGGCGTTGCCAGCAACCTCAGTGCTTTGCACCTGCAGAAGCAGGCCGCGCTTATGGAGGCTGCAGCCAAAGAGACAAATATCGAACAGGTCAGTATGTTAATGCCCGTTTTACAACAAGCCATTGAGCAGATCAAACAGCGGTTTGAGCTGCACAATGCATAATATAATAATCACACTATAGTTATTATTACCGTTTCATAGGTTAGTTCTCAAGGGACTTGTTTACTTGTAGGTTCGCCTTCAGGCGAACAACAGCGGTTAAATAACGTATATTTTGTCTCATAATTGATCATTCTGTGCGGCTGAAGCCGCACATGTTCGCCTGAAGGCGAACCTACAAACAATACCCCGCAGCTTGTTGCGGGGTAGTTTATTCTTTGTCTGCATCTGTCTCGGGAATTGCAAGGCAATAGCAGGCAGCATGGCGATCTGTGTTACATTTACCACCTGAGCATTTCGAAGTTAAAGCAGGCTGGAAAATTTTATTATGTCCCGATCCAGAACCCTATTCAGTTGCAGCGCCTGTGGCGGCCAGACGCCTAAATGGGTGGGCCAGTGCCCCGACTGCGCGGCCTGGAATACCTTGAGCGAAGTGGTGGCCATGGCGCCGGCAAAGGCCAATGCCCGCTTCAGTGGTTTCGCCGGCGTCGAAGGCGCCAGTGTGGTGCAACGGCTTGAAGAGATTGAGACTGATGATATGCAGCGCCGGCAAACCGGGATTGCTGAGTTTGACCGGGTGCTGGGCGGCGGGCTGGTGGCGGGGTCAGTGGTGCTGATCGGCGGCGATCCCGGCATTGGCAAGTCGACCCTGTTGTTGCAGACGCTGGTGGCCATGGCGACACAGGACGCCGTGCTCTATATCACCGGTGAGGAGTCCCCCCAGCAGGTCAGTCTGCGCGCGCATCGCCTCGGCCTGTCTACCTCAGATCTAAAAATGCTGGCGGAAACCCGGATCGAGAATATTCTCGCGCTGGCGCAGAAGGAAAAACCGCAGGTGATGGTGATCGACTCTATTCAAACGGTGTATACCGATTTGATCCAGTCTGCACCAGGCGCTGTGGCGCAGGTGCGGGAAAGTGCAGCCCAGCTGGTGCGTTATGCCAAGCAGACGGGCACGGCCCTGTTTCTGGTTGGGCATGTGACCAAGGAAGGCACACTGGCCGGGCCGCGGGTGCTGGAACACATGGTCGATACCGTACTTTATTTTGAAGGTGACAGCGGTAGTCGTTACCGCCTGATCCGGGCAATCAAGAACCGCTTCGGTGCGATCAACGAACTGGGTGTGTTCGCCATGACCGACAGGGGGTTGAAAGAAGTTGCCAACCCGTCCGCCATTTTCCTTTCCCGGCATGAGGAAGAAGTCCCCGGCAGTGTGATCATGGTGACCCTGGAGGGTCGGCGACCCTTGCTGGTGGAAGTGCAGGCGCTGGTGGACGAATCTCATCTCGGCAACCCGCGACGGGTGACTACCGGGCTGGAGCACAACCGCCTGGCCATGTTGCTGGCGGTGCTGCATCGCCACGGTGGTATTGCCACCTATGATCAGGATGTGTTTGCCAATGTCGTCGGCGGTGTGCGGGTGACCGAAACCGGAATCGATCTGGCTGTGGTGCTGGCGCTGGTGTCGAGCCTGCGTAACCGTAACCTGCCGCAGGAGATGGTGGTGTTCGGTGAAATTGGTCTGGCCGGGGAAATCCGCCCGGTGCCCAATGGTATCGAGCGCCTGCAGGAAGCGGCCAAGCATGGTTTCAAACGGGCCTTGATCCCCAAAGGTAATGCACCGCGCAAAGCGGTAGCAGGCATTGAAGTAATGGCGGTGTCGAATCTGGCCGAGGCGCTGGCGGCAACCACCTGAACAGGTGTTTCTGCCATCTCTTTGAGTTTAATCTCCATGGCTTAAATTCCCCGCTGCTTGCGGTGAAACCGGCAGGAACGGGCGGCGAAAACCGGTAGGAGCGGGTGGTGAAAACCGGTAGGAGCGGGCTCGCCCGCGAATAGTTTGAGGTTCATCCACTGCTTTCGCGAGCAAGCTCGCTCCTACGATTTAATACCCCGTCCGCTTGCTGTGGGCTTGTTTATTCATTGCCTGTGGCAAATTGTCGCGCGACACTGTGTCACATTCCTCTGCTGTATTCGATTCGTTAGGCTATTACCCATAATGCAATTCCACGTGGGTTTGAACTATCGTGTCGATTTCTTACGACCAATTTTTTAGTGCGGATAAATCTCCTAAAGAGGATCGCTGGTTTTCGGTAGCGGTGTCACTATCGATCATATTCCATGGACTGGCGATTTTCTGGCTACAGCAAAACAGAACAGAAACGACAACGGTTGCTGCGCCACAGCAGGCGATCAGGGTCTCACTGAATATCCTGCAGCAGTTACAGCAAACTCATAAACCCCGTGTTGTAGCTGTTGCCAAACCGGTACAGGCCAAACCACCCAAACGCAAGCCAGTAAAGCCGGTTGTAAAAAAAATCGTTAAAAAACCCAGGCCGGCGCCTGAACCGGAAATCAACTCGGAACCCAGCCTGGAACTCAATTCAGAATCCAGTCCAGAACTCAGTTCAGAAAACGGGCCGGTAAAACAGGCATCGGCCACTGCCCCGCAGTTGGCGGCGCAAATACAACGCGGCAAAAGCCCTCAGCCATCACCGCTGAAGCAACATTATCTCTCGAACCTCCTCAGTCATATCGAGAGCTTTAAATATTATCCCCAGTCTGCGCGGCGGCGCGGCCTCAATGGTGAGGTCAATGTTTCGTTCGCGTTGCTCGACACAGGGCGTATCACTGATCTGGTTATCAGTGGCGGGCCGTTGTTGCTGCAACGCGCCTCGAAACAGGCGGTGCAACAGGCTGTGCCGATGCCGACACCGCCGGCGGAGGTGCCCACGCCGATGCAGATGAGTTTTGTCATGCAGTATCAATTGCGCTGAACAATGGATGCGATCAGTCCGGTATATGGTGAAGGAAAGATTTTAAAAGAAATTTCAAAGAGGTTAAGTAATGCGTAGTCCTGTGTTTATTTTATCAACAACAGTATTTTTAGTAACGTCGATGGGGGTAACTGCCGGGGAGGAGACTCAACTTGGAGAAATCACCGTGACCGGTACCCGTGAACGCACACTCAAGGTGGAGACGCCGGCTACGGTTGATGTTATTGATAGCAGGGAGATCGAACAGGTGCGGCCCGCACATCCCTCAGAGATTATCAATCGTATTCCCGGTGTCTATGTCAATGTGACCGGGGGAGAGGGGCACATGACCGCCATTCGTCAGCCCATCTCTACTTCGCCCGTATATCTTTATCTGGAAGATGGCATCCCGACGCGGTCGACCGGTTTTTTCAATCACAATGCCCTTTATGAGGTCAACATACCTCAGGCCGGTGGGATTGAAGTCAACAAAGGGCCGGGTACGGCGCTCTACGGCAGTGATGCTATCGGCGGGGTGATCAATGTACTCACCCGTCCAGCGCCGATGCAGGCTGAAACTGAAGTCAATGTTGAGGCAGGGGGACATGGCTGGGCGCGCTTGCTGGTGAGTGCGGGCAATACCTGGGGTGAAGACGGACTGCGCGCGGATCTGAATATCAGCCATACCGATGGCTGGCGTGAGGCGACTAACTATGATCGTCAGAGTGGTACGCTGCGCTGGGACAAGGTGCTGACAAGCGGCGCGAGTCTGAAGACGCTGCTGGCTGTCTCCAACATCGATCAGCAAACCGCCGGCAGTTCCCGTTTGTTGAGTGATGATTACTATAATAATCCGACACTCAATTACACGCCTGTTTCTTATCGTGAAGTACAGGCGCTGCGTCTTTCCAGTGCCTATGAAAAGGAGAGCGCAAACACACTCTTAAGCATTACGCCTTACTATCGGCACAATAGCATGGGCTATATACCGAACTGGTCATTTACCTATGATCCCTCGATTAAGGATACCGTCAGCGACTCCTTTGGTTTGTTGACCAAGTACCGCAGGGATTTTGTGCCGTTTAATACGCGTTTGATCTTCGGCGCCGATCTGGACTATACCCCCGGCAATCGGCTGGAACACAATATTGACGCCTTCAAGACCGTCAACACCTACACTTCATATACGCTGGGCGAGAAGATTTATGATTACGATGCCACCTTTCTGGCTATCTCACCCTATGTGCATATCGAAACCTCACCGGCCAAAAACCTGCGCCTGCAGGCGGGCCTGCGTTATGACCACATGAGCTATGACTACAGCGACAACATGGCGACTGCACCGACTTCATATAGCGTAAACTTCAACGGTACCATTCGAACTCGGACCTACAATCGGCCCGATGATGCTAACGTTAATTTTTCCCGCTTAAGCCCAAAACTGGGTGCGACCTATATGTTCAATCATAACCTGAATGGTTTTATGTCATATCGCAGCGCCTTTCGTGCACCCTCGGAAAGCCAGTTGTTCCGTCCCGGATCCAATTCACAGTCACTGAACCTGGAAGCCGTCGAAGTCGACAGCTATGAACTTGGCCTTCGCGGTCAGGCGGGGAAGGCTACGGATTATGAAATATCGTTTTATTATATGAGCAAGACAAATGATATTGTTACGTATAAGGATCCTGCTGACAGCACTAATCGCTATACGGTCAATGCCGGTGAAACGCTGCATAGAGGGGTGGAAATCGGCCTGAACAGCAGCCTGTCAAAACAGCTGAAACTGGGGGTGAGTTACTCGCATGCCAGACATACCTATGAAGACTGGGTGCATTCAGGGAATGATTTTAGCGGTAATGAGATGAAGTCAGCACCGCGCAATATAATGAATACCCGTCTCAACTGGAAACCACCGATGCTAAACGGTGGCCGGCTGGAACTGGAGTGGGTGCGTCTTGGCAGCTACTGGATGGATGACAACAACACCTATAAATACAACGGCCATGATCTGCTTAATCTGCGTGGCAACTATAACGTGGATAAAAACCTTGAAGTTTACGCCCGCCTTATGAATCTGGGGGATAAACGCTATGCAACAAGCGCATCTTATTCAGCGGCAGGTGCCTGGAGTCCGGAAAAATTTGAATACGCACCGGGCCTGCCACGCACTTTTTATGCAGGTGTGAATTATCGGTTTGATTGAGTTTATGTGGGATGAAAAATTGTCGCAGAGACTGGCGACACTGTTGTTTGCAGGTATTTTAATCCTGCCTGACTTCGCACTGGCGGAAGTAAGGAAACATAGTCATGACAACGCCAGTGCGGCGTCAGCGGTATGCGCAAAAGAAAATGCCATGCCATCATTACGCTGCGCCTATGCTCCCAGTGCCAGGTTTGACAGGCAGGGCCGGCTCTGGCTTGCGTGGGCCTATGGCGGACATGTCTATGTCAACTATTCCGATGACAAAGGTCAGAGCTATAGTCCACCGGTGGCGGTGAATGTCGTACCGGAGGTGATCGCAGCACGGGCTGAGAATCGTCCCAAAATCGACATCGACAGACTGGGGCGCGTATATGTCTCGTGGACGCAGAAGCTGCCGGCGCGTTTTAGCGGTCATATTCGTTTCAGTTATTCACTGGATGGCGGCAGGCGCTTCGCCGAACCGATAATAGTCAATGATCACCTGGAGGTGACCAGTCATCGCTTTGAGTCGCTGGCAGTGAACAGGCGGGGCGATATCTACATCGCCTGGCTGGACAAACGTGACAGACTGGCCGCCGACGCCGAGGGCAATGAATACCGGGGTGCGGCTCTGTATTATGCCGTCTCCACCGATGGCGGAAAAAGTTTTGCAAAGAACCAGAAGGTGCTTGACCACAGTTGTGAGTGTTGTCGCACAGCGATGGCCATTGACCGCGATGATCTGCCGGTGATTCTGTGGCGGCATATCTTTGGCAAAAACACCCGCGATCATGCCCTGGTCAAATTCGTTTCAGCCATGCAGCCGGGCCAGGTGGTGCGAGCCAGTTATGATGACTGGCAGATCGATGGTTGCCCGCACCATGGTCCTGATATTTCCATTGCCGATGACGGCATCTATCATCTGGTCTGGTTTAACAATGCGCCAAAGCGCCATGGTCTGTTTTATGCGCGTTCATCAGATCAGGGACAGAGTTTTTCAAACCCCGTCAACTTTGGCCGTTATCAGGCCCGGGCCTCACACCCGCAGGTTTTAAGTCTGGGTGAAAAAGTCTTTCTCGCCTGGCAGGAGTTTGACGGTCAACGCTCATTACTGATGGCGATGCAATCAAACAGTGGTGGCAGACAGTGGTCGGAACCAGAGCGTATAGCTGAGGCGAATGCGGGTACTGACTATCCACAGTTGTTGTCTGATAACAACAGGGTCTACCTGGCCTGGCACCAGCGGGGACAGGCCTATCAGTTATTCCTTCTCAACCGGCCCTGAGACGATGCGAGTCTGCCTGCTGCTATGTTGTTTCCTGACTGGCTGGAGTTTAACGGCACAGGCCGGCGAGCCTTTAAAACGTTTTACCACAGGCAGCTATCAGGCAATACTGCAACAATATCAGGATAAGCCCTTTGTGCTGGTGCTGTGGTCGCTGGATTGCCCACCGTGTCATAAAGAGCTGGAAATGTTGGCTGTTTTCAGAAAACAGCAGCCTTACTTTAAGCTGCTGCTGGTCTCGATAGATGGCATCGAGGCGGAAGCAGAGGTGCAGGACCGATTATATCAGCTTGGGCTGCTATCCGTTGAAAACTGGGTTTTTACGGAGTCCGTATCGCCGCAACTGCTTAATCAAATTGATCCTTCCTGGTATGGTGTCGTGCCTCGTAGTTATCTTTTCGATGCCGGCCATGGTCGTGAGACTATTACCGGTCTGTTAAGTATTGAGACGCTGCAGACCTGGCTGAAGAAGAATTAATATAATTCATGCGCAGGATCTTAAAGCGTATCAGACTGGATTGCTATTTTTGCGTGCTGAACTTATGTATTGAACCGCCAGGACGTCAGGTTTTAGTTAAATAATTCCTGGCGTCCTTGCGGTTTAGATTGTTCTTTCGATTAATCTCTGAGGGTTAATTCCCCGCCGCTTGTGGCGAAGCAGCATTGTAGGTGCGCTTTCAGGCGAACATGTGCGCCTGAAAGCGCACCTACAATGACAGATACCCGTCCGCTTGCGGCGGGGTAGTTTATTAAATACTTTGCGTCCCTGGCGTCTTCGCGTTAATAGTTTTTATAACTCTCAAATTTTCTGAAGAGTTTTTATATTCAATGGTGCTGAATAAGTTCAGACAGTTCCCGTTTCAGCAGTTCGGGATCGCCCAGGTTCAGTTCCAGCAAACGGTGCAGATGGGTGGCGGTATCCAGATCCATCTGATTGCAATGCAGGCCGACCCGCTTGTTTTCAATGTGCGCAACAGTGGTGTCCATATGCAGACAAGGGGCAGTATCGTCTCCGAGGTGCAGTTCAAGCTGAATACGATCTCCGATTTTTGCCGGCCAGTCATCAGCCTGGGTTACCAGCGCACCGTTGAGACTGATGTCGATCAGGTTGCCACTCCAGCTCTGTTCTCCATCGGCCTGAAGAATACGAATCCGAGCATCAAAGGGGATGCGGGTGAAATGGCGTTGTTCCGGTTGTTTGCTCATCACTATTCCATGTAGAACTGCATTTTGATGTTGCCAATCTGGATGGTATTGCCATCGTCAAGCCTGTAGCTGCGATCGCCAATGGGTTCGTCATTGACGCTGGGGGGGCGTTTGCCTTCCAGGTGGGAGAGAAAATAGGCGCCGTCCCGGCGGGTAATCACCGCGGTTGCAACCCCGGGTTTGCCCAGGTTGGTCATGGAGCGGTTTAGACTCAGGGTGCGGCCAAGATTCTGGCCATTGAGAATTTGCAGCCAGCCGTTTTTGTAGGCCTGACTTGCCGGCTTTTCTGTTTCCTGCTCTGTGTTGGGCTGGTCAATCTCGTTTCTGGACAGATGCAGCTCATCGACACTGGCCAGATCAGGGACTTCTTCATAAAGATACTGCAGGGTGTGTTTGCCGACGCGGATGATGTCGCCGTCTTCAAGCAGGTGTTTGTCGATTTGTTTCTGATTGACAAAAGTACCCTGTTCGCTGCCCAGATCGACCAGGATCGAGGTCTGATCCTGGGTGTCGATGCGCGCGTGCTCGGGCGCCAGCGCCAGACTGTCAATATGCAGGTGACAGGCAGGATCATGACCGATTAGCATTTGACCACGAAGGATTGGAAAAACCTTGAGTACCGTGCCCTTGAAGGAAAGGGTCAGCTTCGACACGCCAGATGCACTCCTTGAAAAGTTGATATATTTCTGATGATTATAGACTTTAATTTAACAAACTGTAGAACAATAGCCAAACCTCAACCACACCGCTTGTCTGCTCATTATGTACGCTGGTCCGTGTCTGCCTCGATTTGCCTGCTTTCTGCTTCATCTGTCTGCCTTGAGCCATTCCAGCTCGGGTTATAGCGGATAGTCTTGATAGCATTGTTGTTACTCTGGGTGATCTCGATGGGATACTGTTCCAGCATTAGACTGGTGCCCGGATCCGGGATCTGTTCCAGATATTCGAGGATCACGCCGTTGAGAGTTTTTGGGCCTTCGGCGGAAAGGTTCCAGCCCAGCGCCTTGTTAAGTTCGCGAATAGTGATGCTGCCGTCAATCAGGTAGCTGCCATCCTCCTGCTGGTGGATGTCCTTGTTGCTGGCGGCGGGATCAGTGGTAAATTCACCGACGATTTCTTCGAGGATATCCTCCAGGGTGATGAGTCCCTGGATATCGCCGTATTCATTGACGACCAGGGCGATACGTCGTTTCTCGGTCTGGAAATTGAGCAGCTGGGTGTTTAGCGGTGTGCCGGCGGGTACGTAATAGGCTTCGCGAATAATGTTACGCAGATCATCCACGCTGAAGGTTTTCTGATTGAACAACGACAGGGCATTACGCAGATGGAGCATGCCAACAATATGATCAATGTCACCTTCGTATACAGGCAGACGGGTATGCTGGCTTTCGCTCAGTTGCTTGACGATGTTGTTCCAGTCGTCTTCGAGATCGATGCCAATGATCTCGTTACGTGGGATCATGAGCTCGTCAATAGTGATCTGTTCCAGATCGAGAATGCCCAGCAACATTTCCTGGTGTCGTTGGGGAATCATGTTGCTGGCCTCGTTGACTACGATGCGTAGTTCGTCGCGGCTGAGTCGGGTGATGTTGCGTTCCTGTTTAGGAATGCCCAGCAGGCGGAAAATCAGGTTGGTGATCTGGTTAATGAACCAGACCACGGGATAGAAGACTTTTAGTAGCAGGGCAAGCAGGAAGGAAGCGGGCAGGGCATAGCGTTCCGGGTGCAGTGCCGCCAGCGTCTTGGGTGTGACTTCGGCGAAAACCAGGATAATCACCGTTAGCACAGCGGTGGCCACGGCAATGCCCGCCTCGCCCATCAGGCGCAGGCCGATAATGGTGGCGATAGCTGAAGCCAGGATGTTAACCGCATTGTTACCCAGCAGGATTAGTCCGATCAGTCGCTCAGGGGTATCCAGCAGTTTCTGGGCAAGGGTTGCACCCTTGTGTTTCTTGTTGGCCAGGTTGCGGAGGCGGTAGCGGTTCAGGCTCATTAGTCCGGTTTCGGAACCGGAGAAAAAACCGGAGGCGATAATAAGAAAAACCAGTATGCCAATAAGGATACTTAAGGGAATATCGTCCAAGAAAGGGGTGGCCTTTTGTGATTACCAGTGGCTATTACGCGGCAAAAGACGCCGAGATGTCAAGCCCCATGCGGGTATGGAGCCCAAAACAGGTTAGCGTACTCACTGGTTTTTATGCATAAAGCTTTGTATTAACGCAGAGAACGCAGAGGCGCAGAGACGCAAAGGAACAAAATTATTTATCGCTGAGAGTTTTAATTCCCCGCTACTTGCAACGAATATTGCCATTCTGGCAGATACCGGAGTGATAAAAAAAAATAGCCGGACTGGTTTTTCTAATACCTTACCGTAAGTAGATGGACTAAATTTATTATTCAAAATTAGACAATCTTTGCGCCTCTGCGTTCTCTGCGTTAATTACCCATTAACTAAAGTCATCTTTGTTTCTGCGCTCAACGCTGCAGAACGAGTTCGATTACGAATTTGCTGCCAAAATAGGCCAGCATGAGCATGATAAAGCCGCTCATGGCCCAGCGAATGGCGATCCGGCCGCGCCAGCCGAACTGCCAGCGTCCCCAGAGCAGGACGGCGAACAGCAGCCAGGCGATGATAGAAAGAACGGTTTTATGCACCAGGTGCTGGGCGAATAGATCGTCAATGAAGATTATGCCGCTTATCAGCGAAATACTCAGGACCACAAAGCCCAGGCCAATCATACGGAACAGGAGGGTCTCCATGGTCTGTAACGGTGGCAGGGCGCGGATAAAGCCGCCGGGATGCTTGTTGTGCAGATGCGCATCCTGAATATAGAGTAACAGGGCCTGGACCATGGCGATACTCAGCAGGCTGTAGGCGAGAATGGAAATAATGATATGGAATTTTAGTCCGCCGTCCAGCGCATGGGAGAGGTAGTGGTGCTGATCGCTGACCTGCCCCAGTACCAGCGCCAGCGCGGTGAACGGCAGCACCAGGATTCCGAGGGATTCAACCGGCTGACGAAAGGCGGCGCCCAGCAGAAGTAGCGCCACCAGCCAGCCAACCAGCGAAAATATGGTGAAAAAACCGACATCCAGCCCTGCCGGATTGTTGAAAATGCCGTGATATAGAATCCAGCCGTGCAGAATGACTGCGATCAGTCCCGGCAAGAGTAGTCCCTGTTTGGCAGCGCCAGGTTGCCCGGGATGGAGCAGCCGGCGCAGCAACAGGATGCCCGAGCTGAGATAAAGGATAACCGCCAGACTGCTTACAATACTCATATTCAGATCAGATTTCTGGATAGATGATAAAGAGTGAAATCATCGCACAAGCGTGCGCATCTGGGAAGGTCGGTGATAGTGCTGATGGCTGTGATCTTATGGCCATTGGTGCTGGCGCTTGTGGCGGGAGCAACATTTTGTTTTACTTGGCATAAAGTACGATTCTGCAGGCACAATTCTGGTAGATGGCTTCATATCTCTGTAGATACAGGAAAATTAACCCGTGTTTTCTGTAAAACGAGACGCCATTCCGGCGTGGCGCGCAAAATAACAGCTATAGTAACTAGTTGAGTGATTAAATGCGCAGACAGGGTTAAGGAAAATACGGAGAATCATTTATAGATGCAATTAAGAATTCTGGGCTGCAGCGGCGGGATTGCCGAGAGCCTGCGCACCACCACCCTGCTATTGAATGATGAAATCCTGATCGATGCAGGTACAGGCATTGGCGATTTGCCGCTTGCCAGCATGTCGTTGGTGCAGCATATTTTCCTGACCCATTCACACATGGATCATATCGCCAGCATTCCCCTGTTGCTGGACAGCGTTTTCGAGCGGCTTGATTCCCCCGTCGTGATCCATGGCCTGCCGGAAACTATCCAGGCCCTGAAGGCCCATGTTTTCAACAATGTCATCTGGCCGGACTTTTCTGTGCTGCCGTCGCCCCGCAACCCGGTTATGCGTTATGAGGTGATGGCGCCCGGGGAAATTTTCGCCTATGAGGATTACACGATTGAAATGATCCCGGTGAATCATATTGTTCCGGGGGTGGGCTATCGTGTGCAGACGCTGGAAAAAGCCTTTGCCTTCAGTGGCGACACGACCACCAACGATCATTTCTGGGCGACGCTAAATCAGCGTGAACGGCTGGATTTGCTGATTGTCGAATCGGCTTTTCCGGATCAGGATATCGATATCTGTCGCCGAGCGGGTCATTATTGCCCGCGTCTGCTGGCGGAGGATCTGGTCAAGCTCGAACACCGGCCCGAAATTTATATCACCCATGCCAAGCCGGGCGCGGAGCTGGCTATTTTCGAGCAGTGCAAAAAACATATCAGCGATCATCGTATTAACCTGCTCTCGGGTGGGGCCCGATTTACGCTATAATCCCCTCTCTTTTGCGATATTTATTTTTCAGGTGTTAAATAATGTTTGATGGTTTGACGGAACGTCTGAGCCAGACGGTGCGTAATCTGCGCGGTGTCGGGCGTCTGAGCGAAGAAAATATCAGGGATACCCTGCGTGAAGTGCGCATGGCCCTGCTGGAAGCCGATGTGGCTTTGCCGGTGGTCAAGGACTTCATCGAGCATGTGCGCGAGAAGGCGGTTGGTGAGACGGTTATCAAGAGCCTCAATCCGGGCCAGGTGTTCATCAAGATCGTCAATGACGAACTCACCCGGCTGATGGGCGAGGCCAGTGAAGGCCTGAATCTCAGCACCACGCCGCCGGCGGTAGTGCTGATGGCCGGCCTGCAGGGCTCGGGCAAGACCACCACCACTGCCAAGCTGGCCCGCTGGCTGAAGGAAACACAGAAAAAATCCGTGCTGGTTGTCAGCGCCGATATCTACCGTCCGGCGGCCATCGAGCAGCTGAAAACTGTGGCCGCCGAAGTTGGCGCGGACTTCTTTCCCAGCCAGACAGATCAGGATCCGGTCGACATCGTCCAGGATGCCCTGCAACACGCCCGCATCCAGCACCATGATGTGCTGATTGTGGATACCGCCGGTCGTCTGCACATCGACGAAACCATGATGGCGGAGATCAAGCGCATTCACGCCGCGCTATCGCCAGTGGAAACCCTGTTCGTAGTCGACAGCATGACCGGTCAGGATGCGGCCAATACGGCCAAAGCCTTTAATGATGCCCTGCCCCTGACCGGGGTGGTGCTGACCAAGACCGATGGAGACGCCCGGGGGGGCGCGGCGCTGTCCATTCGCCAGATCACCGGCAAGCCGATCAAGTTCCTCGGCGTGGGCGAAAAAACCGCTGCGCTGGAGGTTTTCGCCCCCGAGCGGGTGGCCTCACGCATTCTGGGTATGGGCGACATGGTGGGCCTGGTGGAACAGGCCCAGAAAAACATGGACATGGAGCAGGCCGGCAAACTGGCGGCCAAGCTGAAGAAGGGCAAGGGCTTCGATCTGGAAGATTTCCGTGAGCAGTTCCAGCAGCTGGGTAAAATGGGCGGCATTGCCAGCCTGGTGGACAAGCTGCCGGGCATGCCAGGGCTGCCAAAGGGCGCGCTCGATCAGGCCAATGATAAGGAAATGGGACGCATGGTGGCGATCATCAATTCCATGACCCCGCATGAACGCCAGCGCCCGGCGGTCATCAAGGGCTCGCGAAAACGCCGCATTGCCGCCGGTTCCGGCACCCAGGTGCAGGACGTCAATCGTCTGCTCAAGCAGTTCACCCAGATGCAGAAAATGATGAAAAAAATGGGCAAGGGCGGCATGGGCAAGATGCTGCGCCAGCTCAAGGGCGGCATGCCGCCTGGCATGTTCGGTGGCTGAGTACGGCAAGGGCAGGCGCTTTTTCGTGATATGTGTGATTATCGCGGAGAACGCAGAGGCGCAGAGACGCGGAGATTGCATATATATGATTTTATGAGTTTTTTTGTTGTTCTGCCTTTTGGGTACTCATACGTAGGTACTTAAGGAATTCATTCACCTGCAGGTTCGCCTTCAGGCGAACAGCAGCGGTTAAATAACGTAGAGTGTGGCGCATAATTGAGTATTTTGTACGGCTAAAGCCGTACCTGCAATTGTTCACACGCTTAAGTACCCAGGGTCTGTTGATCTTTCATCTATTGTCTGATTTTGGCTAATTTTAGCCCTGCCTGCGTTATTTTTTACTATCAATGGAGTGCATTGATACGTAAAAAATGCCTTGTCAGGACTAAAATTTCCTCAAAATCAGCCTAAC
>JASBTR010000055.1 GCA_030148325.1 Gammaproteobacteria bacterium | reverse complement strand
CTTCATCCAGCAGACCGGCTACGGTCAGCAGGCGCTCGACCTTCTCATGGCCGGCTTCGGTCAGGTAGATCTGCTTGTCCTATTCCTCGACTGAATAATCACCCGGCCCGTCTTCTTCTTCCTGCTTTGTCAGTTTGGGCACCAGCTGATTAATGGCCTGATAAAGATCAGAACTATCTTCAGAAGGACCGGAAATAATCAGCGGCGTGCGCGCCTCATCGATCAGGATCGAGTCGACTTCATCGACAATGGCAAAATTCTGTCCACGCTGAAACTGCTCCTCGTGGCTGAAGGCCATGTTGTCGCGCAGGTAATCAAAACCGAATTCATTATTAGTACCGTAGGTAATGTCCGCGGCATAAGCCGCTTTCTTTTCCTCAAACGGCATATCAGGGACTACCACACCTACACTCATGCCAAGGAAATTGAACAGGCGTCCCATCCATTCCGCATCACGTCTGGCCAGGTAGTCATTGACCGTAACAACGTGGACGCCTTTGCCCGAGAGGGCGTTGAGGTAGGCCGGCAGGGTAGACATCAGGGTCTTACCCTCACCGGTGCGCATCTCGGAAATCTTGCCCTGATGCAGCACCATGCCGCCAATCAGCTGCACATCAAAATGGCGCATACCCAGCACCCGCACACTGGCTTCGCGCACGGTTGCAAAAACTTCCGGCAGCAGCTCATCCAGCGTCGCACCTTTCTCCAGCCGGTCTTTGAATTCGGCGGTTTTCGCCTGCAACTGCTCATCACTCAGAGACTGAAGATCGGACTCATAATTGCCAATCTGCACCACTGACTTACGCATCTGTTTGATCAGACGCTCATTACGGCTGCCGAACATCTTCTTGAATAACTTGCCTACCATAAAAAGTTTCCAGTGCTTTTCAGCCGACCCCGTCGCCGACCAAATTGGTGATAAAAAAATCCCGGGATAAAGCAATACGCCATACGCATATCGCGATAGATATAAACTGTTTATTTTAACGGGATAAAAGGGCTTTGTCCGGTTTTGCGGTGAATTTATTGACTACGCAGGACTAAATTATATAAGCATATATTCACTTATGTCAGGAATATGTTAAAACTCCTGGCTGGTGGCGCTGCTATGCGGCGCCGGCAAAGCGGCTTCTGTAACCCGGGGCGGTTTCAGCCGCACCCGGCCTTCAGCTGAAATCAACAGGGAAGAGTCAGGAAAATCCATCCGGGTCAGCCTGGCAATCAGTCTGGCCGCGCCATGCTTCGGATCCAGCACCGGACCATGGGGACGCACCTGCAGCGCCGAGGTGATCTGCCCCTCGAGAAAACGGCCTTCCCCGTCCAGCTCTACTGTGAGAATCGGCGCCAGCCCCCTGACCTCATCCACACTGATACCCCAGAAAGTACAGAAATTACCCAGGCTATAGGCAATCATACGCCCTCGATATACGTGCAGCGCACGCGGCACATGCGGCCCGTGTCCCACCACCAGATCGGCGCCCGCATCAATTACGGCGCGCGCAAAGCTATCCACATTTCCGCGATCTTCCCCATGATAGAGCTCTTTGGCGAAAGTGAGATGCATCGCTTCCGGGCCTTCCGCACCGGCATGCACGGAAACAATCACAATATCATGGGCCTGTGACAGTTCATGCACCAGCTCACGCGCCCTGTCTTCGTCCAGCATGTCGTGGGAACCGATAAACGGCGCAAAGGCAATCAACGCTACTCGCAGGCCCCTGACTTCCCAGCTGGCAATATCACCGTGTTGACCCGAGTGCCGGATACCCGCTGACGCCAGTGTTGCCATGGACGCACTCAGGCCTGATTCACCAAAATCACGGGCATGGTTGTTGGCCAGGCTCATGACGTCAAAACCGGCCTCGCTCAGGTAATTGACATAATGGCTGGGGGTGCGAAACAGGTAACAATTCTCAGCTAGATTACAGGATTTGACGGGTTCGCCTTCATCCAGCAGCACCCCCTCCAGATTACCGAAGGTAATGTCTGCCGCACGTAAAAACGGCGCAACGCTCTGCAACAGGCTCACGCCATCATCATCGGCAAGAGTATCATCGGGAAAATTGGTGCCCAGCATCATGTCCCCGACCAGAGCAATATTGATGCGGGAGGGCTGTGGCGAGAGGGTTACCGTTGAGGGGGAATAGGCGATCTGTCCGGCTGGCGTCCGTTCACGGGAAAATGCGCCTGAAGCTGAAAGAATCAGCGCAAAAAGAAGAAAAATACGTAACATCGGCCGCTCCTTGCGCGCCGTTTAGGTCATGTAAGATTGTTGACCTGCAAATTTAGCGGGAGGCCTGAATATATTTCTTGGGGTTAACGGCGCGGCCATTGTAGAGCACCTCAAAGTGCACATGCGGTCCGGTTGAGCGCCCGGTGGTCCCCATTTTGGAAAGCACCTGGCCTTTTTTCACAGTATCACCTGCCTTGACCAGGATTTTGCTGTTATGGCCATAGCGGGTGACATAACCCTTGCCATGATTGACTTCAACCAGATTGCCGTAGCCTGAGCGCCGCCCTGCAAAGGTCACCACACCGGCCGCCACACTGACCACGTCTGATCCCAGTTTACCGGCGAAGTCCACACCCGAATGATGCACCCGGCGACCATTGAAGGGATCAGTACGTGTACCAAAATAGGAAGACAACCAGCCCTTGGTAATCGGCCGCCCGGCCGGCACCACTTCAGACTGCAGGTTGCGGGTCATGAGCATGTCTTCCAGCACTTCCAGCTGCTGACTGCGATCGGTTAACTGGGCGGACAGATCTTCCAGAGACTTCATGAAATCCGGGACATCCATCGATTTGGCAATATCGGAATTGGCTAGTGGCCCACCCTGAGCCGGGGGATGAGAAAAATCAAATTCGCCCTTATCCAGTTTGGCCATGGTCGTCAGGCGCTGACCGAGCGCATCAAGCCGGATAACATGCGCCTGTAATTTACCCAGGCGCAGGGCCAGGGCATCCATATTATCTTCTGCCGTGCGGGTAGCTTCGCTCAGGGCAAGTCGCTGGGTATCCATCTCTGCCTGCAGGGCAAGGCTGAGATCATCCGGATTGGCCTTCATGTGGGAGACGCCCATCTGGTATCCAACCGCAATAAAACTGGCAGGCAATGCAATAAAAACACTCAATGTAATTACGGTAATCCAGCGCCGGTTCAACGTTAGAAGACCCGAACACCCTTTTTTTCGTGTCATTACTACAATATTCATAGTGACAGCATACCCTTTGTTAACTTACTGTACCCAATATATCGGCTTTGCGACGCAAATTATTAATTTAGTGCTCTATCCATGTGATAATTATAGATTCAAAGCGTTCCTGCCCAGGACATAAGTATGAATTCACCTCGCCAATTGTACAAGTTTCTGTCACAAAAAAAAGGTAATGTTGCGGATCTGGTCACACAGGCCGGAATCAACCAGAAGCTAAGCAAAAGCCTCAACAATTTACTCGATCCGGCCCTGGTCGGCCATATTGGTCTCGCCAATGTCCGTGCACAAACCCTCGTTCTCGTCACAGATTCCGCCGCCTGGGCCGCCCGTGCACGCTATTTCAGCCCACAATTACTGCAAAAACTGCATAACAATTCACATATTTTTGGCGATATCAGGAAAATCGAGATCCAGGTGCGGCCTGCGGCTACTCAGGACAGGGCAGCCAGGACGCCTTTAGCCCGGCACATTTCGGATTCAGCAGCAGAATGTCTCAGTGCAACGGCAGACAGCATCGAAAATGCGGAGCTGAAAGCCGCATTGAACAGACTGGCAGGGCGGAAAAATCGATAGATTTGTTGACCGGTTTCAAATTGCCTGATGGGTTTCGCTTCGCTCTACCCATCCTACTCTAAAAATATCCATGTGCAGGATGGGTAGAGCGAAGCGAAACCCATCAACCTGAAAATCCCATCAAGCTTAAATTTTAGCTCGCCTGAACCGGCTGGATGAAGGAAATCGGGGCTTTTTCCGGATCTTCGAAGGTGACTTCTTCCCAGGCGTCTTTCTGCGAGAGCAATTCCCGTAAAAGTCGGTTATTTAATGCATGACCGGATTTGTGACCATTAAACGCGCCAATCAAACTGTGCCCCAGGAGATACAGATCGCCGATAGAATCCAGAATCTTGTGTTTCACGAACTCATCAACGTAGCGCAGGCCGTCTTCATTGAGAATCCGGTAATCATCAACCACCACCGCATTATCGAGGCTGCCGCCCAGGGCCAGATTGTTCGCCCGTAGCGCTTCGATCTGGCTCATAAAGCCAAATGTGCGCGCACGGCTGACTTCTTTCACAAAGGAGGTAGTCGAAAAATCCACCTCGGCGGTCTGGTTGCGATCCTTGAAAGCCGGGTGATCAAAATCAATGGTAAAGGCCACCTTGAAACCATCAAACGGTTCGAAGCTCACGTGTTTGTCACCGTCTTCGACCTTAATTTTGCGTTTAATGCGAATAAAACGTTTGGGTGCAGACTGTTCATGGATACCTGCAGACTGGAGCAGGAACACAAACGGGCCGGCGCTGCCGTCCATAATGGGCACTTCTGGTGCATTCAGATCAATATAGGCGTTATCAATGCCCAGACCCGCCAGCGCGGAGAGCAGGTGTTCAACGGTTGATACGCGCACATCGCCTTTCACCAGGGATGTCGAGAGCGTGGTGTCACCGACATTTTCCGGCCTGGCCGGAATATCCACCGGTTCATCCAGATCCACACGTCTAAAAACAATGCCGGTATCCGGTGCTGCCGGCCGCAAGGTCAGATATACTTTTTCGCCTGTGTGTAATCCTACGCCGGTTGCCCGGATGACATTTTTTAGAGTGCGCTGCTTAATCACCTGTTGAAATCCTTAATTTTATTACAATAACGTGTTTGATATATGCAAAATATAGGCCATTACCTATAAACCTGCTTAATTTATACAACTATAAGCATAGCAGCGTAATGAAACCGTAATAATAGAACAGTTTCACACATTTCAGCAACTTATAGTAACTAGCGTCTATTTGTCGCAAAACTTGACACTAAGTCACAGTTTTATTTCACACACACTATTAATGGACTTCTTTAAACAGACCCGCTTAGTCAGCCTGGCGACGCAAGAATGCCGGAATATCCAGAAATTCCATGCTGGAGTCGCCCGCCTCTGCATATTTTTCCCTGGCAACCTTGTTCCGGATTACCGTCGGACGATCGAGCTGTCCATAATCGACTTCGCCATTACTGGTTTTGTCAATCACAAGTTTGACGGAGTTTTCGTCTGGAAGTTCCACCGCAGCCCCCTGACCCAGGCCGGTTGCCACAACCGTCACACGCATATCGCCATTCAGTTCAGCATCCAGCACTGTACCGACAATCACGGTTGCATTTTCAGAAGCAAATTCACGTACCGTGTTGCCCACTTCATCAAATTCACCAATGGTCATATCCATGCCGGCGGTCACATTCACCAGAATGCCGCGCGCACCGGAAATATCGATGTCTTCCAGCAGGGGACTGGCAATCGCCATTTCCGCCGCTGTACGCGCCCGTTCTTCACCATTAGCCTGGCCGGTACCCATCATCGCCATGCCCATTTCCGACATCACCGTTTTTACATCGGCAAAGTCAACATTCATGATACCCGGCTGGGTAATCAGCTCAGCAATGCCCTGCACCGCACCCAGCAGGATATCGTTAGCCGCCTTAAAGGCATCCAGCAGGCTGATGTTCTTCCCCAGAACGCTGAGCAGCTTTTCATTGGGAATGGTGATCAGCGAATCCACATTCTGCTTTAGCTCCTCAATCCCGTGGCTCGCGGCATCCATGCGTTTCTTGCCTTCAAAGGGAAAAGGCTTGGTCACCACCGCTACCGTAAGAATGCCCATTTCCTTGGCAATCTGGGCAACCACGGGTGCGCCACCGGTTCCGGTGCCGCCGCCCATGCCGGCGGTGATGAAGACCATATCCGCACCTTCCAGCGCTTCCTGAATCCGTTCGCGATCTTCCATCGCAGCCTGACGACCGATTTCCGGATTGGCGCCGGCCCCCAGTCCCTTGGTAATGTTGCTGCCAAGTTGCAGCACGGTTCGCGCCGTGGTGTTGCGAATCGCCTGGGCATCGGTATTGGCGCAAATGAACTCCACGCCTTCGATACTCTGCTGCACCATGTGATCGACAGCATTGCCGCCGCCACCGCCCACACCGATAACCTTGATCACAGCACTCTGACTGTAGGTATCCATTAGCTCAAACATGATCCATCCTCCTCTCTGATAAAAATTAATTCGTACTCGTAAAACATTTAAAAATTGCCCTGGAACCAGCTTTTCATGCGCATCAATACGCTGCGCAATCCGCCGCCCATACGCGCTTCTGATTCACGCATGGCCCGATTCTGATGACCGAACAGCAACAGCCCCACGCCGGTGGCATGAATGGGATTACGCACAACATCGATCAGGCCGATGACAAACTGTGGCATCGCCTTGCGCACCGGCATGTGGAAAATCTCTTCCGCCAGTTCCACCGCCCCTTCCATTTTCGAACTGCCCCCGGTCAGAACGATGCCCGCGGCGCAGAGGTCCTCGAAACCGCTGCGTCGCAATTCCGCCTGAATCAGGGTGAACAGCTCCTCGTAACGGGGTTCCACCACCTCGGCCAGGGTCTGACGCGCCAGTCGCCGGGGTGGGCGCTCACCGACACTGGGTACCTCGATGGTTTCATCGACACTGGCCAGCTGGGTCAGGGCGCAGGCGTATTTAATCTTGATTTCCTCGGCGTACTGGGTCGGCGTGCGCAGGGCCACGGCAATATCATTGGTCACCTGGTCGCCGGCAATCGGGATCACGGCCGTATGACGAATCGCACCCTCGGAAAACACGGCGATATCCGTGGTGCCGCCGCCAATATCCACCAGACACACGCCCAGTTCTTTCTCATCTTCAGTCAGCACCGACTGGCTCGAAGCCAGCTGTTCCAGAATGATGTCATCGACTTCCAGACCACAACGGCGCACGCACTTGATGATGTTCTGCGCCGCGGACACCGCACCGGTGACCATGTGCACCTTGGCCTCCAGACGCACACCGGACATACCGACCGGCTCACGAATGCTTTCCTGATCATCGATCAGAAATTCCTGCGGCATGATGTGCAGGATTTTCTGATCGGCGGGAATGGCCACCGCACGTGCGGCGTCGATAACCCGATCCACATCGGCCGGCGTCACTTCCTTGTCACGAATGGCAACAATGCCGTGAGAATTCAGACTGCGAATATGGCTGCCGGCGATCCCGGCATAGACCGAGTGGATCTGGCAACCGGCCATCAGCTCGGCTTCCTCGACCGCACGCTGAATCGACTGCACCGTGGATTCAATGTTGACCACCACACCTTTCTTCAGCCCCCGGGAAGGATGCGACCCCAGACCTATTACTTCAATTTCATTGTCTTCGGTCACTTCACCGACAATGGCCACGACTTTCGAAGTACCGATATCCAGTCCGACAATCAGATTTTTTTCTGTCTTTTTCGACACGGAACCTTACTCCCCACCCTGATGAATATTCTGTTTTACCGTTGTCTTCCACTGCACCGACATGCCGTTGCTATAGCGCAGATCCACCCGCACGATGTCATCCCTGCGCGGGGCCAGCAATTTCCTGTACACCGCAATAAAACGCTGCAGACGCGCCTGTGTCTGCTTGCGCCCCAGCACCAGTTCGATACCGTTATTCAGTTGCAGCGTCAGTGCGCGCCGCGAATTTATCGCCAGGCCGGTAATACTCAGACCGGCTGTCACCAGCCTCGCACTGTTGCGCTGATACTGTTCGACCATCACAGCGAGCATATTTTCGGGCCCGCTAAACAGCGGCAGGTTCGAGGGGTAACTGTCTGCTGCCGGGTTGAAACTCCGCCCTGTATCATTGACCAGGCCACCGCTGGCCCAACGCGCCAGAGCTTTTTGCTCCACGACCTCGATGCCCAGCGTATCCGGCCAGATGCGGCGCACCGAGACCTGCGCCACCCAGGGCAATTGTTCGACGCGCTGTTTTACTGCATCGATATCAACGCTGAAAAACCCCTGATTTTCCTTTTCCGCCACCGCCCTGTGCAGCATGCTTTCATCCAGATGCACAAAAGCGCCCTGCACTCGAATCTTGCTGATGGGCAGGGTGGCCGGATCTTTCAGCAGGGCAAGACACCATCCCAGCAGCGCCACAACCCCCGCCAGTAACAGCAGCGTGCCCAGCATCCTCAGGCGCAGGTTCGTTTTTATACGCCAGCCGGAAGCGGGCGACGCAGAAATTACGGCCTGCGGGCTAACCGCCATTGGTCACCTCCCCGGTAGTTGTCAGCTCCCGTGCGACATCCAGTGTCTGCGCCAGAATGCGGCAGACCAGTTCATCAAAGTCCATCCCCGCCGCTTTCGCCGCCATCGGCACCAGACTGTGACTGGTCATGCCCGGCACGGTGTTAATCTCGATCACCCAGGGTGTGCTGTCTTCACTGCACATCACATCCACGCGTCCCCAGCCCGTTGCGCCCACCGCATTGAAGGCGGACAGCGCCAGCCGTTGCAGGCGCGCTTCTTCTGTCTGCGACAGGCCACAGGGACAGTGATAACGGGTTTCATCCGACTGATACTTGGCTTCATAATCATAAAAGGCATTACCCGTCTCGAGCCGAATCACCGGCAGCGCCTGCTGCCCCAGGATCGCCACGGTAAATTCCTCACCGTCGATCCAGCGCTCGGCAATCACCTCACCCTGATACTGCGACGCCTGCCGCCAGGCCGGTAATAATTCTTCGCTGTGTTCAACCTTACTCATGCCCAGGCTGGATCCTTCCAGCACCGGCTTGATCATCAGTGGCAATCCCAGGCTGGCCTGTACGAACTCCATGTCGCTGCTGTCATCCAGTACCATATAACCCGGCGTCGGAATCCCCGCGCCTTCGAAAAACTGTTTACAGCGCAGCTTGTCCATCGCCAGAGCCGAGGCCAGCACGCCGCTGCCGGTATAGGGAATATTGAGGATATCCAGTGCGCCCTGAATCACGCCGTCTTCACCACCGGGGCCATGCAGAATAATAAAGGCGCGATCGAAATTACCCCGGCGCAGGGTATCCAGCACCGTGGCCTTCTGTACATCGACACCCCAGGCATTCACGCCGCAGCGCTTCAACCCGTCCAGCACCGCCTGGCCGCTTTGCAGGGATACGGGGCGTTCCGCCGACCAGCCGCCCATGAGTACGGCGACCTTGCCAAAGGCGTTTACGTTAATGTCATCAATCGACATGCCTGTCTCCGATAATTTTCACTTCGCGCACCAGCCCAATGCCATATTCTACTTTCACCTGCTGTTCGATTTTTTCAATCAGGGCTTCAATATCCGCCGCACTGGCGGCGCCGGTATTAATAATAAAATTCGCATGTTTCTCCGAGACACAGGCGCCGCCAACACAGCTGTTCTTCACTCCCGCCGCCTCGATCAGGCGCGCGGCGTAATCTCCCGGTGGATTACGAAACACCGATCCGGCATTGGGCCACTGGGTCGGCTGGGTGGCGCTGCGCCGAGCCAGATGCGTCTTGATCTGTTGCAGACTTTCCACGCTGTCACCGGGCGCAAGTTGTAGAGTCGCCGCCACAAACCACTCATCCGCCGGCCCAACCACACGACGATAGGCCACCTCATAGTCACTTGCACTGCGCTGATATAACCTGCCCTGCCGATCCACGGTTTCCACCGACTCGACCAGATCCCAGATTTCCCCCCCGAGAGCGCCGGCGTTCATGGCCAGCCCGCCGCCCACAGTGCCGGGAATCCCGCAGAGAAATTCGGTCCCGCGCAGGCCCTGCCGCGCACATTGCCGCGCCAGCTGCGGCATCGCCAGTCCGGCTTCCACCCGCACTTTGTCATGCTCCAGAAACTGCAGCGCTTTCATCACCCCACTGGTACAGATCACCGTGCCCGGCAGGCCGCCATCACGCACCAGCAGATTACTGCCAAGCCCCACCCAGTACAGGGCGTCATTATCCTTCAGTGTGCCAATGAACTGCGCCAGATCGGCAATATCCGCCGGCCGGTAAAATTGTCTCGCCATGCCGCCCACGCGCCATGAGGTATGTGCCGACATGGGTTCCTGCAGGCGCAAATCGCCACGCATCTCCCGGCTCTGATCGGTATTGGTCATTAGCATGACTCCCCGGCTCCCAGTTGCTGTTTCAGTTTCGCTGCCAGCGCGCCAATGTTACCTGCGCCCAACGTAAGCAGAATGTCGCCGTCCTGCAGCACCCCTTTCAGGGTTTCCGCCAGATCCTCAATCTGCTCGACAAACACCGGCTCTACCTGACCGCGCAGGCGAATAGCGCGCGACAGGGCGCGGCCGTCCGCGCCGGTAATCGCCGTCTCACCGGCGGCGTAGACTTCCAGTAACACCAGCACATCCACTTCGGACAGCACCATGGTGAAGTCCTCGAACAAATCGCGCGTACGGGTATAGCGATGCGGCTGAAAAGCCAGCACCAGCCGCCGCTGCGGCCAGCCGTCACGGATGGCCTTGATGGTGGCCGCCACTTCCCGTGGATGATGACCATAATCATCCACATGCAGCACCCGTCTGTCGCCCAGATCATAGTCGCCGTTGATCTGAAAGCGCCGACCGATACCGGCAAAATTCTTCAGCGCCCGCACCACGGCCGCATCGTCAATGCCAATCTCATGCGCAACGGCGATGGCCGCCAGTGCATTCAGCACGTTGTGCTCTCCCGGCATATTGAGATCGATTTCCAGCCAGTCCTTTTTATCTTTGCGCGAAACGCAAAAGTGGGTGCAGGCGCCAACCTGCTGTAAATCGGTAGCATAAATGTCGGCGCTGTCATCCAGCCCGTAACTGAGCACTGGCCGGATCACCTCCGGCAACAGCGCCCGGACTTCAGGATCGTCTACACAGAGCACCGCCAGTCCGTAAAAAGGCAGGTGATGCAGGAATTCGAGGAAGGTCTGGCGCAATACATCGAAGTCGCCGCCATAGGTTTCCATATGATCGGCATCGATGTTGGTTACCACCGCCATCATCGGCTGCAGGTGCATAAAAGACGCATCACTTTCGTCCGCCTCGGCTACCAGATAACGCCCGGCGCCCAGACGCGCATTGGTGCCGGCGCTGTTGAGCCGCCCGCCAATCACAAAAGTGGGATCCACCCCGCCCTCGGCCAGAACACTGGCGATCAGGCTGGTGCTGGTCGTCTTGCCATGCGTGCCGGCCACGGCGATGCCAAAACGAAAACGCATGAGTTCGGCCAGCATTTCAGCCCGCGGCACCACCGGGATACGCTGCGCATGCGCCGCCACCACTTCCGGGTTATCCGGCTGCACGGCGCTGGACACCACGACCACATCGCTGCCCGCTACGTTCTTAGCCGCATGACCAAACGTGATCTCGGCGCCCTGTTCCGTCAGACGCCGGGTCACGGCGTTTTCCTGCAGATCCGAACCGCTGACGCTATAGCCCAGGTTGCGCAGCACTTCGGCAATCCCGCCCATGCCGACACCACCGATACCGACGAAATGAATCCGCTGGATACTGCCCATGCCGGGTTCGCCCCGCTCACTGCCCACATCGGTCGACCGGCGACCATAATTGCGTTGCGCCTTCTCAGTCCGCTCAGCCATTGGCCGCCTCCAGACAACGTTCGGCCACCCGTCGGGTCGCCTCAGGCATAGCTGCACCACGCGCCGCCAGCGCCATTTTCAACAGGCCGCGACGGCCTTTTTTCATCACCTCCGACAGCGTTTCATACAGGCTGTCTGCACTCATCTGCGCCTGCGGCAGCAGCTTTGCCGCCCCGGCGCGGACCAGAAAATCGGCATTGGCCGTCTGGTGATCATCGACGGCATGGGGATAGGGCACCAGGATCGATCCCAGCCCGACGATGGCCAGTTCAGAAATGGTCAACGCCCCGGCGCGGCAAATCACCAGATCCGCCCAGGCATAAGCCCCATCCATATCCTCGATAAACTCCACGACTTTTGCCTTAAGCCCCCGCTTTTCATAGTCCGCCTCGGTCGCCGCCAGCTTGCCTGCGCCGGTCTGGTGCCAGACATGCGGCCGGTGGGCGACATCAAAATTCTGCATCGCCGCCGGCAGTACTTCATTCAGCGCCAGCGCACCCAGGCTGCCGCCAATGACTAATAAATTAAGCCGGCCTTTACGCTCGGCAAAACGTTCGGCCGGCGCTGACAGCCGGCTGATGGATTCGCGCACCGGATTGCCGACAACCTCGGCCAGGCCGGGCTTGCGAAAAGCACCGGGAAAGGCCGCCAGCACCCTGTCGGCGATGTGACTCAAAAGCCGGTTGGTCAAACCGGCAACCGCGTTCTGTTCGTGAATCAGCAACGGACGACTCAGGATGAAGGCCGCCAGCCCCCCGGGGCCGGTGACAAAACCACCCATGCCCAGCACCGCATGCGGGCGCAGCCTGAGCAGGATCATCAGCGCCTGCATCAACGCCATATTCAGCCGCAGGGGCGCCAGCAGCCAGCCCATGAGTCCCTTGCCGCGCAGGCCACTGACCGAAATCGTATGCAGAGGGAAGTCGGCTCCAGTTACTACCCGCGCTTCCAGTCCCCTGCGTGTACCCAGCCAGCTCACGCTCACATCCCGTTTACGCAGATAATCCGCCACCGCCAGCGCCGGATAAACATGCCCACCGGTGCCGCCGGCCATGATCAGGATGCGGCGATTCATTACAGAAGCCGTTTTTTCAGGCATGCGCCGCCCTCCTTCGATCTGTGCTTCCTGAGCCCAAGCCACCTCGATAACGGCTTCTATTCAGACCGCTGCGGGTTTCGCGCTCAATTCGCAGCAGCAGCGCCATGGCGATGCACATCACCATCATGCTGCTGCCGCCATAACTCATCAACGGCAGGGTCAGCCCCTTGGTTGGCAGCACACCCATATTGACACCAATGTTGATGAACGCCTGCAGACCGATCCAGATCCCCAGCCCGTACGCGACGTAGGCCATGAACAGGCTGTCCTGTTTTTCGGCACGCTGGCCGATAAGCAGGGCGCGCAGCACGATGATCAAAAACAGGACAATGACCAGCGCCACCACCAGCAGACCCAGTTCCTCCGCCATCACCGCAAACAGGAAATCGGTGTGCGCCTCGGGAAGATAAAACAGTTTCTGTACGCTGGAGCCCAGTCCCACACCCAGCCATTCGCCACGGCCAAATGCGATCAGGGCCTGGGTCAGCTGGAATCCGCTATCGAAAGGATCGGCCCAGGGATTGAGGAAGGTGGTCAGTCGCGCCATGCGATAGGGCGCTGCCACCGCCAGCAGGGCCAGCATCACCAGCATCCCCAGCCCCAGCAGCAGGAACTGCAGCAGGCGCGCACCGCCCAGCCACATCATGCCCATGGCCGTCGCCATCATCACCGCCACCGCACCGAAGTCCGGCTCCAGTAACAGCAACATGGATAACAGGACTATCAATGCCAGCGGCCGCAGAAAACCACTGGCCTGTCTACGCACCGCCTCGTTATGGCGCACCAGATAACCCGCCAGGTAAATCACCACAAACAGTTTCACCAGCTCCGAGACCTGCAAATTAACCGGCCCCAGCGCCAGCCAGCGCAGGCTGCCATTCACTTCCCGGCCCAGTCCCGGAACAAACAACAACAGCAGCAACAGCACGCTGCCCATGATCAGGTACGGCCCGGCAGGCTGCCACAGGCGCATGGGCAGCCGCCAGACCGTCCAGGCCAGCGCCAGACCCAAACCCACATAGGCGCTCTGGCGAATAAGGTAATAAAAAGGCTGACTGGTCTTCTGTTCGGCGATGGAAATAGAGGCCGAACCCACCATCACCAGCCCCAGCATCAGCAGGGTCACAGCCGGCAGCAGCAGCCAGGGATCCAGCGACAGCTGCACACTGCCCTGACCGGCCTGGACTGACACCCTGCTCTGTCTGATAGCCTGCATGCTCATTTAAGCTGACTCTCCACCTGTTGCATAAAAGCTTCGCCCCGCTGTTCAAAACCGCGGAACATATCAAAACTGGCGCAGGCGGGTGACAGCAGCACGGCGTCACCGGCCTGCGCGACCTGTGCCGCCAGTTTCACCGCCTCGGCCATGCTCTGTGCATGGCGCACACTCAATGATTCCGGCAGTATCGTCTCGATCTGTTCGGCATCCTCGCCCAGCAACACCACCGCCCGCACCCGTTGCCGCAGCGGCTCAGCCAGCGGCGTGAAATCCTGACCCTTACCCTGACCACCGGCGATGAGCACGATCTTCTCGGCTTCCACGCCCCTGATGGCGGCAATTGCCGCGCCCACATTGGTAGCCTTGGAATCGTTATACCAGTTCACGCCCTGATATTCCCCCAGCCACTGGCAGCGGTGGGCCAGCCCGGCAAAGCCTCGCAAGGCCTCAAGCATGGCTGCCATCGGCAGTCCGGCCGCCTGCCCCAGGGCCAGCGCCGCCAGCGCATTGGCCAGATTATGCCTGCCGCGAATACGCAGCGTTGCGACCGGCAACAATGCGTCAGCACCCCGACATAAGCAGTCCTCACCGCTGTTCTGACAGATACCAAAGTCACCCTCTGCCGGCGCCTGCAGACCAAACTGAATCAGTCGGCGTCCACCAGCGAGCATGTCCAGCGTAGCCCTCACCCGCGCATCATCACGATTGGCGATCAGAACCCCGCTGCCGTGAAAAACCCGTGCCTTGGCAGCAGTGTAATCCGCAAGGCTGGTATAGCGATCCATGTGATCTTCACTGATGTTGAGAATGGTCGCCGCCACCGCCTCCAGGCTGTGGGTGGTTTCGAGCTGGAAACTGGACAGCTCCAGCACATACAGATCATGTGCTTTATCGAGTAAATCCAGCACCGGTGTACCAATATTGCCGCCCACCGCCACATCGCGCCCGGCCGCCCGCGCCATCGCGCCCACCAGCGTGGTCACCGTGCTCTTGCCATTGGATCCGGTAATCGCAATCACCGGTGCGCTCACCAGACGGGCAAACAGCTCCACATCCCCCAGCACCTCAGCGCCGCGCGCCCGCGCTTCGGCCACCAGCGGCTCAAGCAGGGAAACACCGGGACTCAGCAACAGCACATCCGCCCGTTCAAACGCACTGGTCTCGAAGCCACCGACAAACACGGCTGTATCCGGCAGTTCCTTTTGCAACACGTCCAGTCCAGGCGGATTGGCGCGGCTGTCGGTGATCGCCACCTCCACACCGCGCTCGGCAAGGAAGCGGGCGCAGGACAGGCCGGTCGCTCCCAGACCCACGATCAGCACCCGCTGCCTGCGCAGGCGATCCAGAATGTTGCTTTCATTTGCCATATTTTTCTTCGTCGCCAGCATCATCAACGAACCTTCAATGTCGCCAGGCCGACCAGCACCAGGATCACGGTAATGATCCAGAAGCGCACGATCACGCGCGGCTCCGGCCAGCCCTTGAGTTCGAAATGGTGGTGCAGGGGCGCCATGCGAAAAATCCGGCGGCCCGTGAGCTTGTAGGAGCCCACCTGCAGGATCACCGAAACGGTTTCCATTACGAACACGCCGCCCATGATGAACAGCACCAGTTCCTGGCGCACGATCACGGCAACGATGCCCAGCGCCGCACCCAGCGCCAATGCACCCACGTCGCCCATGAATACCTGCGCCGGATAGGTGTTGAACCAGAGGAAGCCCAGCCCGGCGCCGACAATCGCGCCACAGAAAACTACCAGCTCGCCCACGCCATGGATGTAGGGAATGGACAAATAGGAAGAAAACACTGCATGCCCGGTGAGATAGGCGAACACCGCCAGCGCACCGGCCACCATCACCGTGGGCATGATGGCCAGCCCATCGAGGCCATCGGTGAGGTTGACCGAATTGCTGCTGCCGACGATCACGAAGTAGCTCAGCAGCACGTAGCTGACGAGTCCCAGCGGAATGGCTACATCCTTGAACACCGGCACGATCAGCTCCGTCTCGGCCGGGCTGACAGCGCTGCTATAAAGATAAATCGCAGCGCCAAAACCGGCCACCGACTGCCAGAAATATTTATAACGGGCAATCAGACCGCGGGGATCCTTCTGCACCAGTTTTTTATAGTCATCCACCCAGCCAATGAGGCCGAATATAGCGGTAGTGATTACCGCCACCCAGACGTAACGGTTGCCCAGATCCGACCACAGCAGGGTACTGATAAAGATCGCCACCAGAATCAGCGCCCCGCCCATGGTCGGCGTGCCGGCCTTGCTGAAATGGCTTTCCGGACCATCGTCACGCACCGTCTGACCGATGTTGTACTTGCTCAGTTTCCTGATCATCACCGGGCCGATGACAAAGGAAATCAGCAGCGCGGTAAGCACGCCGAGGATGGCGCGCAGGGTTAAATAATTAAAGACATTGAAACCGCTATAGAATTCCTGCAGGTACTGGGCTAAATGATAAAGCACTAACAAGCCTCCCTGTCAGCGCTCAGCGCATGGACGATTTTTTCCATCTGCATGCGTCGCGAGCCTTTCACCAGCAGGGTCACATCGGCGGCAAGATCCTCGCGCAGGCGATCGATCATGCTGCTATGTGTGTCAAAGGATTGCGCCTCATCACCAAAGGCCGTCGCGGCAGCACGCGACAGTGACCCCAGGGTATAAAGGCGCTGCACACCACTGGCCCGCGCCTGTTCACCGGTCTGCGTATGCAGGGCTTTTTCATCCTCACCCAGTTCGCCCATGTCCCCCAGCGCCAGATAATGACGGCCGGAGAAAGCCTGCAGGACATCCAGCGCGGCTTTCATCGAAGCCGGGTTGGCATTATAGGTATCATCGATAATACGGCTGCCGCCAACGCCGGTTTTCAGCTGCAATCTGCCGGGCACGGCCTGCATGGCTTCCAGCCCGGCGGCAATCACAGCGACATCCATACCTGCGCCCATCGCCGCCGCAGTAGCCGCCAGCGCATTCATAAGATTGTGCCGACCCGGCAGGGGCAGCTTGAGTTCAAACCCGCCCTCCGGCGTGCTGATTTTTACCCGGGCATCAGTCGGTGACCAGCCTGCATGCACATCCGCTTTACCGGCGATGCCGAAATCCAGACAGCGCAGGTTTTTCTTTTCATCTGCAACAATATTACGCCACAGCGGTGCAAAGGCATCATCAGCGTTGATAACCGCACAACCGCTGCCCGCCAGTCCGGAATAAATTTCGCCCTTGGCCTGCGCCACCCCTTCGAGGCTGCCAAAACCAGCCAGGTGCGCCGCCGCCGCATTGGTGATCAGGGCCACATCCGGTTCAGCCAGTTTGCTTAGGTACGCAATTTCACCGGCATGGTTGGCGCCCATTTCAATTACCGCGTAGTCATGTGTTTGATTCAGGCGCAACAGGGTCAGGGGCATGCCGATGTCGTTGTTCAGGTTACCGCGCGTCGCCAGCACCCTGCCTTTCTGATTGAAAATACTGGCCAGCATTTCCTTGACCGTGGTCTTGCCGTTACTACCGGTCACGGCCACCAGCGGCAGACTGAAACGCCGGCGCCAGGCCTGTGCCAGCAGGCCCAGCGCCCGCCGGGAATCGTCCACGATCAGGGCGGGGACCACGTCCATATCCCGTTCCAGCAAACAGGCAGCCGCACCTGAGTGCCGGGCCTGTTCGGCAAAGGCATTGCCGTCGAAATTCGGCCCACTCAGCGCGATAAATAATTCACCTGTCTGAATGCTGCGGCTATCGGTGCTGACACCCTCAAGCAGAACATCGTCACCTTTTACCATGACCGTCATACCTGCTGCGCGCAGGCTCTCAGCCGCTTCATGCAAATGCATGCAAAAGCCGCGTGATTCTGTCACAGCCATCTGCGCACTCATGCTCCACCCACTTTTTTCAGCAACTGTTTTTCCACCTCTTTCACATCACTAAAAGGCTGTTTGTCCCTGCCGGTAATTTGATAGTCTTCATGTCCCTTACCGGCGATCAGCACCACATCACCCGCTCCGGCTTTCGCAATCGCCAGGGCAATGGCGGCCGCGCGATCCGCTTCGACCATGACCGCCCTGTCGTCGCTCATCCCCCGCTGGATATCCGCCAGTATTTTCTCCGGTGCTTCTGTACGCGGATTATCATTCGTCAGAATGATCTGATCCGCCAGCCGCGCTGCTACTTCACCCATCAGCGCACGCTTGCCCCGATCGCGATCACCACCACAGCCAAACACGCACCAGCATTGCCCCTGAACGTGCTCCCGCACTGACAACAGCGCCTGCTCCAGCGCATCGGGCGTATGCGCATAATCCACTACGATCAGGGGATGCTCCCCCCCGCCAAGACACTGCATGCGCCCGGCAACCGCAACCAGTTTCTGCAGGCGGGCAATAACCTGTTTGAAGGGCAGGCCTTTTAGCCCCAGCACCGCCAGTACGGCGAGGGCATTGTCGGCATTGAACCGACCTAACAGGGGGATGCGTAGCGATGATGAACCCCAGGGCGTCAGCACCTGCATCGACAGCCCCTGCGCATCGAGTTTCAGATCCTGCCCCAGGACATCCGGGTTGTTGTCTGCCTGCAGGCCATAACGAATCAACTGCACCTTATTGGATAAGCTTGCCGCCAGGTCGCGACCGTAGGCATCATCCACATTGATCACTGCCTGCTTCAGCCCCGGCATCGCAAACAGGCCCGCCTTGGCCTGCGCATAGGCATCCATGTCACCGTGATAGTCCAGATGATCACGGCTGAGATTGGTAAACACCGCACAGTCAAAACGAATGCCATTGACCCGTCCCTGTTCCAGCGCATGCGAGGATACTTCCATGCTGATCTCAGCGACACCCTGTTCGCGCATCTCGGCCAGCCACTGATGACAGTGCAGGGCATCCGGAGTAGTAAAACCGGTTTGCGCTAATTCAGCAGCCGAACCGATAACACCCGTGCCCAATGTGCCCATCACGCCACAGCCTGCATTGTCACTTAAACACTGAGCCAGATACTGGCTGACCGAAGTCTTGCCATTGGTGCCGGTGATGCCGGTAATTGACAGGTGTTTCGAGGGTTCGGTATAGAACCGATCGGCGATCAGGCCCAGCTGTGAATCCAGCCCGGCAATGGCGATCATCGGGATTTTTTCACCCGTTGCTGTCAGCCGCCAGCCCAGCTCGGTAAAGGGTTCCACCGCCGCCACATCCGCTTCGCTTTCCCAAAGCACGGCCTGTGCGCCTCGGCTAATTGCGGTATCGATGAAGGTGTGGGCATCATGTGTCTGGCCTTTGATGGCAATAAAAATATCACCGGCGCGAAGTGTGCGGCTGTCCAGACACAGTCCGCTCACCACACGGTTCGCTTCCGCCGGCAGCCGGACAATGCCTGCCAGCAGGTCAGATAACATGATCGGTTTCACAGCCGCGGTATTCATCATGGATGCACTCCCGACTGCAACGCCGGCGGCAACCCGGCCAGCTTGATATGGCGAGTGGATACATCGTCTGGCGCCACATTCAGCAAGCGCAGGGCGCCCGACATGACGCGGGAGAAAACCGGCGCCGCCACTTCACCACCGTAATAAACCTCACCCCGCGGTTCATTGATCATGACGACCATCACCAGACGCGGATCACTGGCCGGCGCCATGCCAGCGAAAACCGCAATATAGCGATCATCGCTATAGCCCCCGGCAGTCGCCTTTTTCATGGTCCCGGTCTTCCCCGCTACGCGGTAACCGGGGATTGCCGCGCGGGTGCCGGTTCCGCCCGTCTGGATTACACTTTCCATCATATGCCGCACCGCACGGGCAATTTTCACCGGCATCACCTGTTCAACCTGAATCTCCTGTTCATCCGCCGCCGGCGGCAGAAAACGTACGGGTAAGCGTTTACCATCATTGGCCAGCACCATATAGGCGCGTGCCAGTTGCAGGGGGGTAACCGAGACACCGTAGCCATAGGCCAGGGTCGCGCGTTCGATATCACGCCAGTGACGACTGCGGGTAAAGACGCCGCTGACCTCACCGGGAAAACCGCTGCCGGTGGCCTCGCCAAAACCGACCCGGGCATAGCTGCGCCAGAGGCGATCTGGCTCGATCGCCAGGGCCATCTTGCTGGCGCCGACATTACTGGATTTCTGAATCACCGTGGATACGCTGATGCGACCGTAATTGCGGATATCGCGGATACGGTAACGACCAACCCGGAACACGCCCGGCGCTGTATCGATCAGGGTCTGCGGGCTGTACTTGCCACTTTCCAACGCCGCCGCCACGGTGAAAGGCTTAACGGTGGAACCGGGTTCGAAGACATCGGTAACCGCACGATTACGGTAATTTGCACCGTCCAACTGTCCCCGATCATTGGGGTTGTAGGAAGGCTGATTGACCATCGCCAGCACTTCGCCTGTGCGCACATCAAGAATCACAGCCGAAGCGGAACGCGCCTTCTGCCTGATGACCATACGTTTCAGCTCACGATAGGCCAGATACTGCAGGCGGCGATCGAGACTCAGCACCAGATCTTTACCAGGGTGCGCCTTGCGGATCAGTTCGATATGTTTGACCACCCGTCCCAGCCGATCTTTCAGTACGCGTTGTGAACCCGGCAGACCCTGTAGCCAGTCGTTCCAGGCCAGTTCCATGCCTTCCTGGCCTTCATCATCCACATTGGTGAACCCCAGCACATGAGCGGTTACTTCGCCGGTCGGATAATAACGGTGATATTCACGCTGCAGGGAAACACCGGGGATTTCCAGCGCCATCACCTGGACCCCCAGTTGCGGCGCGACATGGCGTTTGATATAGACAAATTCACGCTTTTTGCGTGGCAGCACCAGTCGCTCAAGGTCGCTGACTTTCATTCCCAGCAATTTGGCGATACGTGGCCATTGCTCATGCGCGGCGATAAAATCTTCCGGCTGCACCCAGACCGAATCCACCGGCGTGCTGATCGCCAGCGGCTCACCATTGCGATCCCGGATCATGCCCCGGTGCGCCAGCACCGGCATCACCCGCAGGTAGCGCGCATCCCCCTGATGCTGGAGAAAATCCTTGCTCAGCACATGCAGATCCACGCTCCGCCAGAGCAACAGCAGGGTGGCCGTCATCACCAGCAACACGACCACGCCAAGCCGAAAAGGCCTGACGCTGTGTTTGCTCGCGTTATGTTTATTCATGTTGCTCATGGTTTGACGATAATGATCTTTTCATATTCCATTTGCGTCATCTGCAAACGCTGACGCGCAAGTTTTTCGATACGGCCACTGGTGGCCCAGGTGCTCTGCTCCAGTTGCAACTGTCCCCATTCCACTTCCATTGCATCCCGCGTTTTTTGCAGGCTGTTCAACTCTACAAACAACTTGCGGCTCTGGTGCTTACTGTAGACCACGGCCAGCGCTGAGAGCAGCACCAGCAGCAGTAAGACCGGAATCAAAAACGTCAGTTTCATACTCTTCATTCAGTTTCGTCATTTTAACCAAGACGTTCAGCAACACGCATGACCGCACTGCGCGCACGCGGATTTTGTTCCAGTTCCGCCTCACCGGCGCGCACCGCCCTGCCCACTAACCGCAGGCGCGGTTTAAGCTGCGCCTGTGTGACCGGCAGATCCGGCGGAAAATCATCCCCCCGGGCCGCGTCACGCATAAAACGTTTCACCCGCCGGTCTTCCAGCGAATGAAAACTGATCACCACCAGACGCCCGCCCGGTTTGAGAAGATCAAACACCTGTTCAAGCACCTGCTCCAGATCATCCAGCTCACGATTGATATAAATGCGAATCGCCTGGAAACTGCGCGTGGCCGGATCTTTGCCTCTCTCCCAGGCCGGATTGGCGGCCGCAACAATCTCAGCCAGCTGTTTTGTGGTGCTAATGGGTTTTTCCCTGCGCGCCTGGACAATGGCGCGGGCAATGCGTCGGGCAAACCGCTCTTCACCATATTCTTTTAATACCGCCGCGATATCCTGCTCCCGCGCCTCGGCCAGCCATTCAGCCGCTGACTGTCCCTGCTCCGGATTCATACGCATGTCCAGTGGCCCGTCTTTCTGAAAACTAAAACCACGGCTGGCATCATCCAGCTGAGGCGAGGACACACCCAGATCCAGCAGAATGCCATCCACCTGATTCATCCAGCCCAGTGCTGCAACATGCCTGTTCATCATGGCAAAGCTGTCCTGCCTGATTAGAAAGCGTTTGTCTTCTGCAAACTGCTGGTTTGCGACCTCAATCGCCGCCGGGTCCTTGTCCAGCGCCAGCAATCGCCCATCCTCATCTAACTTTTCCAGAATCGCGGCGCTGTGACCGCCCCGGCCAAATGTGCCATCCACATAGCACCCGACGGGATTGATCTTCAGCGCCGCCAGCGCCTCATCCAACAGCACTGGCCGATGTTCACTCTGCTTTCTCATCCCTACAGCGACAGCGACTCAAGTTGTTCAGAAATGGCGTTTTCATCACCATTACTTTGCAACCAGGCATCACACTGTGTATTCCAGGTTTCCTCGTCCCATATTTCAAACTTCTTGCCCTGACCACTCAGGGCCACCTGTTTTTCCAGGTTTACTTTTTTTCGCAACAGGGGGGGCAATAAAATACGGCCATTGCCATCCATTTCCACATCGGTGGCATGACCGATCAAAATACGTTGCAGACGGCGGGCTTCTGATTTCAGGTTGCCCAGTCGTCCCAGCTCACGTTCCAGCACTTCCCAGTCCGGCAGGGGATACAGCAGCAAACAGGGATCGCGCACGTCCAGGGTCACCACCAGCTGGCCTTCACACTGGGACAACAGACCTTCACGATACCTGCTTGGTATCGCCATGCGCCCCTTCGCATCCAGATTGAGTGTGTTTACACCGCGTAACAAACGCCCGCTCCCGAAATTATTGTTTTGGACAGACAGGCCTTATGACCCATTTATCCCCACTTTGATCCACTTCGATACACTATAGGAAGGATACAGGTCGGCTGTCAAGCTGACAGGCGCACAAAAAAACAGAATTCTTTCTTTAATGACAATGACTTAGAGCTGTGACGCAATCTGGTTCCGGAACCGAAACGGCCATTTTTGCAGGAATGGAAGATAGTTAAAACAATGACTTACAAAGGACTTCTAAAGTGGCTTGCGAGGAGAAAACAGCGCAACAACATCTCTATCTAATAAAGGAAAGGAGCCGGCCGGTAAGCCGGGTTCTGTCGTGAACAGTCATTCATCTGGATCATGCGTCACCGCATGTCTCAAGCGACCTACCCGGGAACTATGCGGGCCACACTTAACGTTCCCCTATTTGGTCTTGCTCCGGGTGGGGTTTACCATGCCGCCGTGTGTTACCACCGACGCGGTGCGCTCTTACCGCACCATTTCACCCTTACCAGCCGAAACTGGCGGTATATTTTCTGTTGCACTTGCCGTAGGCTCGCGCCCCCCAGGCGTTACCTGGCACCCTGCCCTGCGGAGCCCGGACTTTCCTCCAGGAAAAAATTTCCCAGCGACTGTCTGGCCGACTCCAGTGACGATTATACCTGATTTCAGTGCCTGCATGCAGGTTCGCCTTTAGTAATTCCCCTCTGTGAAACATGGATAATTAACGCAGAGGACGCGAAGGCGCAGAGAGCGCAAAGAAACAGGCTTAATCTCTGAGGGTTTAATTCCCCACTGCTTGCGGCAAAAACCGGTAGGAGCGGGCTCGCCCGCGAATAGTTTGAGGTTCATCCAACCGCTTTCGTGAGCAAGCTCGCTCCTGTCCTACGATTTAATACCCCACCCGCTTGCAGCGAGGTAATTTATTAATCAATAATTATACAATCTCTGCGTCTCCGCGCCTTCGCGTCCTCTGCGTTTAATACAAACCTTTATGAACAGGAAATTAAACCCAAAGAGATCAAAAAAACAGGCTGGAGCCCTTTGGATCGTAGCCGTACTCCCCGGCCCATTGCCCCTGATGAAAATCAATTTTCAGCCAGTTCGGCACAAAGGCCTTTTTGTCCGCGACAATAGGAAAGTCTGTGGGCTCTTCATCACCGCTATCAATATGGGATATGCGGCACTTTTTGTCATATTTAACCACCCTGAAACAAATGCGAAGCGGATCCAGCAAGGGCAGGGATTCAATCTCAGAAGGAGGCTTAAACCAGACCCGTTTGACCACCATGCAACCCATGATCAGGTGCACTTCCACCACCAGTGGTTCGGTCAGGCTTTTCACCTGAGCTTCAGCTGCATCACTCAATTCAACGCGCACTTCCTTGTCATGCAGGACCACCGTTTTCTTCATGCTCGACTCCTCAGCCGGGATAGCGCTCCGGAACTGTTTTTGTAATAGTAGCGGTTTACTATATATGAAAATAGCCGGCATGCCACGCTATCCTTAATGAACACGCTCTCGGAAAAATAGAAAAACATGATAACGATAAAACCCGGTTTTAGTTTTTGGGACCTGTGCCTGTTTATTTTTATGTTTCAGAGCCAGTCTGCGCTGGCCGCTTATACGCTTGTCTATAGCGGCAATCTGAACGGTGAACTCGAACCCTGCGGCTGTACGCTTGAAGGTGATTTTGGCGGTATTAAACGCCAGGTCAGCATGATCGATCAGTTGCGTCAGAAAAATCCGGATTTGATCTTTGTTTCCAGCGGTGGACTACTGATTGCCGAAATGCCCTCGGATCGTATTCGCAGTGATTACATCCTGCGCGGAATGAAACTGCTGAACTATGATGTTATCGGTGTACAGGCGCAGGATCTCGCCTTCGGCACAGAATTTCTTACTCGTCACTCGTTGCCCTTCATACTTAGCAACTCAGCAAGCAACGCTGTTTTTGCCTACCAAAAAAACCTGCGCCGCCAGTCACAGACATTTAGCTTTTTCCAGTGGTCGGCGTTGCCTGCTCAATCCATGCTAAAAGCGGTCCATACTGAAAGCAGCGCTACAGTAAAACAACTCAGGCAAGCGCTGATCCGCGAAAAAAAATCCGGCGCTATCACCGTTGTCACCACTACCCTGCGCCTATCAGAGGCAAAAAAGATCCTGCCATTAAAATACATCGACCTGCTTATCATTCCTTCCCGACGGGACACCTTCACCGAACCCACGCAGATAGACAATACCCTGCTGCTGCAACCCGGCGCCCGGGGCATGCGTTTCGGCGTCCTGCAATTCAGTATAAAAAAACACGGGCAGGAGGCCCGCATTGTCGACTGGCGACACAAGGTCATCCCTCTGCCGCAGACCCTGCCCGACTCACCGCGCACCAAAGCCTGGTACGCCGCTTATAATGCCGAACTCAAGGCCGACTACGAAAAACAGGTTCGCCTGCGCACGCAACTGGAACAGGGCAAGAGTCCCTATGCCGGCGCCGAAAAATGCCGCAACTGTCATCTACCGGAATACCAGAAATGGAAAAGCACCCAACATGCCCTTGCCTACGAGGATCTCGAATCGGTCGGGAAAAATTTTGATCCCAACTGCATCGGCTGTCACAGCGTTGGCTTCAACAGGCCGGGTGGGTTTCTGAACGCCGAACTCACCCCGCATTTAGCTGGTGTGCAATGCGAATCCTGTCATGGCCCGGCGCAGGCGCATGTTGACAGTATTGGCAAAACACCGACAGGGAACCATCAGTGGGCTAAAACAAAAATCTGTGCCCAGTGTCATATTGACAACCACAGCCCGAGTTTCAACCTCGAGACCTACTGGCCGAAGGTAGCGCATGGGAAAAAATGAAAGCTGCAAAATTTTTATTTTGGTTAATTAACGCAGAGGCGCGGAGACGCAGAGGTTATTTATTATAAAAACCGTGCTGAACGAAGCTTGATGGTTTGCACACCCTGATTCAGACTCAAATTCGGGCACCGGATTTCAGCACCCACTTTACGTAATAGTGGTATAACATTAAATATTAATAAACAACCCCGCAGCAAGCTACGGGGTATTAGTCAAAGGAACAACCTGAACCGCCAAGACGCAAAGGACGCCAGGAATTGTTTGGCTAAAACTTGGCGTCCTTTGCGTCCTGGCGGTTAATATTAATCACAGCAAGCTGTGGGGAATTAAACCCGTAGAGATTAAATCTCTGCGTCTCCGCGCCTCTGCGTCCTCTGCGTTATTCACACCCCACCATCATCAATCCCCGGCCTGTTTCAGTTCCAGTCCCCGCGCATAGAGTTTCTTCTTGCGCACGCCGGTAATCTCGGCGGCCAATGTCGCTGCCTGTTTCAGTGGCAGTTCCTGAAGCAGGATTTTCAGCACCCGTTCGGCTTCGGGATCCAGATCATCGGGATCTGCCGCTGGCGCACCCTGCACCAGCAACACGATTTCACCCTTGCGCTGGTTGGCATCCTCTGCCACCCATTGCGACAGTTCCGCCAACGTACCGCTGCGGATAGTTTCAAAGGTCTTGGTCAGTTCGCGCGCCAGTACCGCCTGCCGCTGCGACCCCAGGATCGCCTGCATATCTGACAGGGTCTCTTTAATTCGGTGCGGGCTTTCGTAAAACACCAGGGTCAGGGTTTCCTGCTTCAGGGCCTCGAGCTGTTGCCGCCGGGCGCCGCTCTTTGCCGACAGAAAACCATCGAAACGAAAATGATCTGTCGGCAAGCCCGCAGCGGACAGCGCGGTGACAGCGGCGCAGGCGCCGGGCAGGGGAATCACGCGTATGCCTTTTTCGCGCGCCAGACGCACCAGATGATAACCAGGGTCGCTTAAAAGCGGTGTGCCTGCATCGGAAATCAACGCCAGCGTCCGGCCTTCCTCGATGTTCTGTAAAAGAGACGCCGCCAGCTTGCGTTCATTGTGTTCATGCAGGGCCTGCATCGGTGTTTTGATGGCAAAATGCTGCAACAGCCGGCCACTGTGGCGGGTGTCTTCCACCGCAATCAGATCCACTCGCCTGAGGACTTCGACCGCGCGTGAACTAAAATCCCCCAGATTACCAATCGGTGTCGCAACGACATACAGACACTGTTTATGAAAATCCATGATTCATCCCACATCGCCTAAATATAATGACGGCTATAATGCTAACCACAATAACAGCGCAATTTTGATTCCCGCTCGCTATAATGAAGAGCATTTACCCCGACAGATTGCAGGACAGTTTAACAAGTCTATGAGCATGCCGATTAAATTAATTTTGTTAACCCTCATCAGTTTCGGCCTTGCCAGCTGCGCCAGTGGCCCGAAGCCGGTAAAACTCAAGCCCGATGAAGCCGAGATTCTGTTTGCCCGGGGCGAATATCAGAAAGCAGATGCCCTGTTTCTCGACCTGGCCCGGCAGGCGCGACCACAGAGGCGTACGGCGCTATTGCTGCGCGCCGCTGCTGCTTAAGCCCGCTCCAACAATCCGACCGGCGCCAAACGCATCCTGCAGAGCCTGCAAATCAACTACAACGACGCAAACCAGCGCCTGCTCCTGGCGCTGGCTCAGGCGCACATCGCACTCACCGAACGCCGAATTGATGAGGTTCTGAAACTGCTCAGCACCCCCCCGCCTGCGGGAACAGATCATTTTTATTTCGCCGACTATTATGATCTGCGCTCTGATGCCTTCGCCCTGTCCGGCAACCGGATTGAAACCGCACGCGAACTGATCAAACGTGAGCGCTATCTGCGCGATGCCGAGCTGATACGCGCCAACCAGCAGGATATCTGGCAGGCGCTGGCCATGCTTACCGAGCAGGCGCTGATGCAGTTGCGCACCGAACCGCCGCCCAACGTGCTCAGCGGCTGGATGGATCTGGTGCGCATCGCCAAAACTTACCAGCTGCGCCCGGATATGCTGCGCCAGGCGGTACAGCAATGGCAGCGCGCCTATCCCCGCCACCCTGCTGACAGGCAAATTATTGAAAGCCTGCTTAATCGTCAGCAACAGGATGTCGCCCTGCCAAAACGCATCGCCCTGTTGCTACCGTTTTCCAGTAAATTCGGCAAGGCCGCCGAAGCCATTCGCGATGGCGTGCTTGCGGCCTATTACAACCGGCACATGAAAAACCTGCAGTCCATTCACATTTATGATGTCAGCAACAGCAATGGCGATGTGCTTGCCATTTACCAGCAGGCCGTTGCCGAAGGCGCTGATTTCATCGTTGGCCCGCTGAACAAGGCCGCCATTAGCCGCATCGCCACCAGCAAACCCCTGCCCGTGCCTACCCTGGCGCTAAATTATGCTCTGGAAAACAACATTCCTGCCAATCTCTATCAGTTTGGACTCTCGCCTGAAGAGGAAG
>JASBTR010000080.1 GCA_030148325.1 Gammaproteobacteria bacterium | reverse complement strand
TTCGCCGCGCCTATACGGCAATGGAAACCTATCTGACGCAGGAATGGGAGAAGCGAGCCGTGGGCCTGCCACTGAAAAGTCCTTATGAAGCCCTGATTCTGGCCTCCATCGTCGAAAAGGAAACCGGGCTGGCCAGTGAGCGGGCGGCAATTGCCGGAGTCTTCATTCGTCGGCTGCAAAAAGGCATTCGGCTGCAGACCGATACCACGGTGATCTACGGCATGGGTGAACGCTATAAGGGTAATATTCGCCGCACAGATCTGAAACGCGACACCCCCTACAACACCTACCGGCGTCATGGCCTGCCGCCCACGCCGATCGCCCTGCCGGGACGAGCAGCTATCCACGCGGTACTGCAGCCTGCGCCGGGCAAGGCGCTGTATTTTGTCGCCCGCGGTGACGGCAGCCATTATTTTTCCGATACGCTGGAAGAACACAACCGGGCCGTGATTAAATATCAGCTCAAGGGACGCAAGCGTTCCTTTTCCTCCTACAGGGCCGAAGACAAGCGCAAATGACAGGAAAATTTATCACCATCGAAGGCAGTGAGGGCGTCGGCAAGAGCAGCAATATCGCCTTTATTGAAAATTATCTGCTCGATGCCGGCAAGGACGTGCTCCTGACCCGTGAACCGGGCGGCACCGAGCTGGGGGAAGCGATTCGCGACCTGTTACTGGATGCGAAAAATACGGCCATGTGCAGCGACACCGAGCTGCTGCTGATGTTTGCCGCCCGCGCCCAGCATCTGGAGGAAGTGATTCGCCCGGCGCTGGCGGTCGGCAAGTGGGTGATCTGCGATCGCTTCACCGACGCCACCTACGCCTATCAGGGCGGTGGGCGCGGCATTCCCGAGTCGCGTATCGCCATCCTGGAAGAGTGGGTGCAGGACGGTCTGCAACCGGATCTGACCCTGCTGCTGGATATGCCGGTAGCCGCCGGGTTGGAACGGGCCGGTCAGCGCAGCGCTCCGGATCGTTTCGAACAGGAAAAACTGGCTTTTTTCGAGCGCGTGCGGGAAGCCTATCTGGCGCGGGCGAAAAAATATGATCAACGTTTTAGAGTGGTGGATGCCGAGCCGGCACTGGCGACGGTAGAGGCGCAGATCCGCGATATCCTGGACGCCCTGCTTAAATCATCATGAGCGGATACTACCCCTGGCAGGAAACACACTGGCGCAATCTGGCTGAGCGGCTGGCGCAGGACAGCCTGCCACACGCGCTGTTGCTGCACGGTCCGAGCGGAACGGGCAAGGCGGATTTTGCCGCAGAGTTCGCCCGTTCGCTGCTTTGCCAGCAGAATCAGGCAGACGGGCAGGCCTGTGGCCGTTGTTCCTCCTGTCTGCTGTATGCCGCGGACAATCACCCGGACAGCCATATCATCGAGCCGGAGAAGGAGGGCGGACCTGTCAAGATCGACCAGATCCGCGCCCTGATTGCAGATATCGGCCTGAGCAGCCACGCCGGGGGCTATAAGGTGGTCATTATTCATTCAGCGGGTGCGATGAACATCGCCGCCGCCAACAGCCTGCTGAAAACCCTGGAAGAACCCCCGGCAAAGACGCTGATCATGCTGCTGACCGAGCAGCTTTCCCTTCTGCCGGCCACGGTTCGCAGCCGCTGTCAGTTACTGCGCTTTAACCTGCCGGATAGCGCCATCGCGCAGAACTGGCTGGCAGAGAAACTGCTGGAAAACGGCGGCAATCCGGATGCTGCACCGGATTTACTCGCCATCGCCAACGGCGCGCCGCTGATTGCGCTTGCCGATGCTGAAAAGGATCGACCCGCACTGCGCCAGTCCCTGCTTGAAGCACTGGTCGGACTGGCCGAAGGTCGGCTTGATCCCGTTAAAGTCGCCGGAGAATGGTTAAAGCTTGAACAACCGATGCCGATAAAATATCTGCATGGCTGGGTCAGCGACATGATCCGTCTGCGTCAGGTTCCAGCCAGCTTTGCGGATAATATCAAGTATAAAAAAGTGCTACAATCTCTGTGCAGGGACGTAGAACTGCAGAAACTTTACATCTATCTGGACAGGATTACAGAATCACTCCAGCTAATGGCACAGTTGAATCCGCTTCCAGTTATCGAATCATTACTTATTCATTGGGCAAATATGCCAAAACAGAAAACTATAATGCAGGGTTGATTCATCGATGAATGCAGCGCAGCCGGGCGGACGCCAGGGTATCCTTTCACTGACCATCAAGGACAAAAGCGCCTTGTACGCGGCTTACATGCCGTTTGTGAAAAACGGCGGCCTGTTTATTCCCACCAATAAAACCTATAATCTCGGCGATGAAGTCTTCATGCTCCTGACCCTGATGGACGACAAGGAAAAACTGCCGGTGGCCGGCAAGATAGTCTGGATTACGCCCAAAGGCGCACAGGGCAACCGTGCCGCCGGCATCGGCGTACAGTTCAGTGAACAGGATGGCGGCACCGCACGCACCAAGATTGAAACCTACCTCGCCGGCGCATTAAAATCGGACCGCCAGACGCATACGATGTAACTCTGTTAGCACTGAGCTATCGAAGGGGTAAGGACAGAGCAGCGAACGTAATCTCTGAAGGTTTAATACCCCGCCGCCTCAGATTGTTTACTGGCACTGGCCCCCGTATCCTGCATAGGCTATGCTTGCCACGCAAATTTTTCCATTAACCGAAATACACGCTAATGTTCCTCGTTGATTCCCACTGTCATCTCGACCGACTCGATCTGAAACCTTTCGACAATCAGCTTGATGGCGCGCTTGAGTATGCGCGTGAGCAGGGTGTCGATTACATGCTCTGCGTCTGTATTAATCTGGAACATCTTGAGGATGTACTGGAACCGGCGCGAAAGTATGATTTTATTTCCGCCTCCGTAGGCGTACATCCCAATGAACGGGAAGGGCAGGATCCCGATGTGGATGAACTGGTCAGACTCGCTGACAATGAGAACGTGGTCGCCATCGGTGAGACCGGGCTGGATTATTTTCGTACTAAAAAAGATGATACTGACTGGCAACAGGCGCGTTTCCGCAACCACATCCAGGCGGCCAGAATAACCGGCAAGCCCTTAATTGTTCACATGCGTGAAGCCAGTGAAGACACCCTGCGTATTCTTGAAGAAGAACGCGCCGGTGAGGTGGGCGGCGTCATGCACTGTTTTGTCGAAGATCGGGCGATTGCTCGACGCGCGCTGGATCTGGGCTTTTATATTTCCTTCTCCGGCATCGTCACCTTTAACAGCGCACAGGAGTTAAAAGAAGTCGCCCGCGAGGTGCCGGAGGATCGCATGCTGGTAGAAACCGATTCCCCCTATCTTGCCCCCGTGCCGTATCGCGGTAAAAGCAACCAGCCCGCCTATGTACGCGAGGTAGCCGAGTGTATCGCAGCGCTGCGCAACGATTCGCTGGAAAATATTGCACGGCTGACAACCCGAAATTTCTTCGACCTGTTTCCACTGGCAGGTACCCGATCAAGCTAAACCATCGCAAAAACCACGCCCTTTTTGAAACTCTCTGATGAGGACGCTGGTTGGCGGCTAATGGGTTTGGCCGCTGTTTGTACTTCCCAAATCAGCTTAATCATTATTGAAACACTGGTCGCCCACGCCGGGAAAATAAGTTACCCCACCGCAAGCGAACGGGTCATTAGAAAAATCAGTTCAACTATTTTCCGTCATTCCGGCGGATGCCGGAGTCCAGGGAAATAAAATAATGACTGGATTCCAGCATCTGTCGGAATAACGAGCCGCCACAAGCGACGGGGGATTAAACCCTCAGGAATTCAGGACTCCGTTTCACATTTTAAAGTCCCCGATAGGGGATCCGTAAATCCCACGCCTTTAGGCGGCAGGGACGGGATGATAAGCTAGGAGTTATGCAAAATTACAAACATGGCGGCCATACGATATGGGATTGTAAATATCACTTGGTTTGGGTGACAAAGTACCGTTATCCGATATTGGGTGGAGATGTGGGACTGAGGTGTCGAGAGTTACTTCGAGAGATAGGCCGTAGCAAAGACATGATTATCTATGCGGGTTCGATCAATCGAGATCATGTGCATAGTGTGCCAAGAAGTGGCGGCATCCAGGAAGGAGAAGCCACATGCTGTATGTAGGATGAGGGTAGGCCCCTCGGACTCGGTTTTCAGGAACTGGGTTCAAATCACTCCTGAGTTGCTCCGGTAAAGAGCCGGGGTGAGAAGCGTCAGGAGAAAAGGCGTGGAGACACGTCAGATGAGTCTGGTAAAGACGAATGTAAATGAACCACTGCTGAGGCGTCATAATGATCCAAACTGTCATCAAAACCGGAATCTTGTGTATGTTCCGGGATGAGTTCGAAGATAACCTGATTATCGATCGAGCGGTGACTGGCGTGAAGGTGGCGTGAGTGCCAGACAGGCCTACATGTGGAACTTGGGAACCTGTCGTTCTGATGAGAACGCGTAATTTCGAGCAGGCAGCCCCTGCGAGACTGAAAGCGGATGCAGAGCACAGGGGCGGATCAACCCGTAGTAGTGTTGAAGCTCCCGTAATGGGGAGAAGAGCGAAGGGGTTGAGTTATTCAGCCATCGAGTACGATCAACCAGTGTGGGAGGAGTCGTAGGAGATGGCAAGATCGTATGCTATTTCCAAGCAAGTTGTCTGGCAGGCTTACCAGCGTGTTAAGGCAAACAAGGGCGCCGCAGGCATAGATGGTCAGACGATAGAGGATTTTGAGCCAGAACTGAAAGGGAATCTGTACAAAATCTGGAATCGGCTGACATCGGGCAGTTACCTGCCACCAGCGGTCATGGCTGTAACGATACCAAAACGTACGGGCGGGACGAGAGTGCTGGGGATACCCACACTGTCAGACCGAATAGCCCAAACGGTAGTGAAGATGCATCTGGAACCGATACTGGAACCGTGCTTTCACGAGGACTCCTACGGCTATCGTCCCGGCAAGTCGGCCATACAGGCCATAGCAAAGACCCGGCAGAGATGCTGGCGATATGGCTGGTTGTATGAGTTTGACATCAAGGGAGCCTTTGACAATATCGACCATGCGTTGTTAATGCGAGCGCTGAGGAAACATACGGAGAGCGAGTGGGTGCTGTTGTACATCGAAAGATGGCTGAGGGCACCGATGGAGCATCCGGATGGCGTGATTGAGCAACGAACAAGAGGCACGCCGCAGGGTGGCGTCATCAGCCCGTTGTTGATGAACTTGTTCCTGCACTACGTATTCGACAAGTGGATGGCTGTCCATGAGCCACGGCTGCGATTTGCAAGATATGCCGACGATGCAGTAGTGCATTGCTCGACCTTGCGAGATGCGCAGCGGTTGCAAGAGGTGTTGGAAAGACGTTTCAAGGAATGTGGACTGGAGATACATCCAGAGAAGAGTAAGATCGTATGCTGCAAAGCGCATAGGCCCGGGATTGACTATCCGGTGAGCAAGTTCGAGTTTCTGGGCTATGAATTTCGGCTCAGGACAGCGGTGAGGCGAGATGGACGGAAGTTTGTGCAAATGCTGCCGGCCATCAGTCCTGCATCAGCGAAAGCGATCCGGAAAGAAATCCGGGGATGGCGCCTACAGAACCGAAGCGATAAATCGATAGACGATTTATCGCGCATGTTCAGCGCCAAGCTTCGTGGCTGGATCAACTACTTTGGACATTTCTACAAATCGGCGCTGTATCCGACCTTCTACAACCTGAACAGGAAGCTGGTGAAATGGGCGACCCGGAAATACAAGAAGCTGAGGAGACGGCCACGCCGTGCGCATTACTGGTTAGGCGCTGTTGCGAAACGGCAGCCTGATCTGTTCCCGCACTGGCAGTTGCTGGGACTGAGGCCGGCGATTGGAATAACAGGAGCCGGATGAGTCGAGAGGCTCACGTCCGGATCTGTGAGCGGCTGGAGTCTGTTGGACCCTGGTCGACTCGACTGCTACTAGGGATTCCGCCAAGTCTATCGGTGTCCAAAGCCGTACAGTTTCTGAAGGGTAAGAGTTCGCATAAGCTATTATCGGAATTCACATCGTTGAGAAAGAGGTACTGGGGTCAGCATTTGTGGGCAAGGGGATATTGGGTAGCTTCCAGCGGTAATGTGACAGACGAAGTCTGGAAGGAATACATCAAGAATCAGAAGCCAGATGATCCCGATGATGATTTTAGTGTGCTGTAATCGCCTTTAGGCGAAATGACCGGCTTTCAGCCGTAACCTGAAGCCACCGGCTTTTAGCCGGTGGAGTATTCACAACTCAAACATACGTAGCTACTTAAGGAATTCATTCACCTGTAGGTTCGCCTTCAGGCGAACAGCAGTGGTTAAATAACGTATAGTGTGGCGCATAATTGAGTATTTTGTACGGCTGAAGCCGTACCTACAGATGAAAGCTCAAAAAACTAACGTGTGGTCACAAAAAAACGCACCTATCCTACAAGTCTTAAATAAACATTAATTTCCACAGCTTTAATTCCCCGCTGTTACAACTGTAGGTGCGGCTTCAGCCGCACACGAATTTTCAGCTTGATTTCATGTTTATGTTCTAACTTGTCATTCAGAAGAGACAGAAAAACGAACAAGTGCCGGGTTTGTTTGAGGTTGAAAACGAATCAGGCAAAAAACATGAGAGGTAGATCATGAAATATTTCATTCCCACGATCATTATTCTGGGCCTGTCTGCGCCGTCTGTCATGGCAAGCACGACAACGGTAGAACAGCTTCTTGAAAATTATCGCCGGCAGGGCGCTCATGAATTTGACCACAGGGCCGGAGAGAAATTCTGGCATCAGAGTTTCAGGGATAAAAAAAGCGGAAAGATGCGCAGTTGTACCAGCTGTCATACGCAAAATCTCCGCAAACCCGGCAGGCATGTCAAAACCAGAAAGCGGATAGAGCCGCTTTCCCCGGCCATCCATCCCGGACGTCTGTCCGATGTAGGCAAGATCAGAAAATGGTTCCGGCGTAACTGCAAGTGGACGCTGGGCCGGGAATGCACGGCCCAGGAAAAAGGCAACGTGCTGCTTTATCTGCAATCTCAATAATCTATTTAATTTTATCGTGGAGTTGATTATGAAAACATTTACTGTATCGTTATTGCTGGTATTTACCTTGCTGACATCAGGTTGTCAGGCGGACGATGACTATGGCGAACACGAGAAAGGCTGGCAGTTTCTGCATAAGCAAAGGGATGTCGCAGCGGTAGAGGATCCCCTGTACAGGGAGGAATGTGGCAGCTGTCATCTCGCCTATCCGCCCGGTCTTCTGCCCGGCAGTTCATGGAAAAAGATCATGACCCGACTGGATAATCATTTCGGTGACAATGCGGAACTCGAACCCGCTGTGCAAAAACGCCTGACGACATACCTGCTCATGCACAGTGCCGAACGTTCCGATTACCGGCGCTCCAGACGTATCATACGCTCAACAAACGAGGCGAATGCGCCCCTGCGTATCACTGAACTGAGTTATTTCAAACATGAGCATAATGAAATCCCACCACGCCTGATTAAGGATAATGAAAAAGTGGCCAGCCTGAGCAACTGTAACGCCTGCCACCCGCGTGCCGAACAGGGATTTTTTAGTGACCGAGAGATTCGCATACCCGGTTACGGCGCATGGGATGACTAAGTTTATCTAACGCAGATTGGGCTGAATGGGTTATTAGCTTCCCGTAGGATGGGTAGAGCGAAGCGAAACCCATCAATCCTCATTCACGACCGGTTTAATCGGACGGGGGCGTCTGTTTTCATCAATCGCCACATAGGTGATTTGTGCTTCCGTCACCTTATGCGTTTCTTCCGAACCCCGCTGCCGCTGGGTATAGCCCTCTATTTTTATCCGAATCGAGCTGGTGCCCACATGGTCGATCTCGGTATACAAACTGACAAGATCGCCAACATAAACCGGGTTGAGAAATAAAAATTCCTGTACCGCAATGGTAACAACACGGCTCTGCGCATAACGGTGTGCCTCAATACTCCCGGCGATATCGACCTGTGACATAAGCCAGCCACCAAAAACATCCCCCGCCGCATTGGTATCGGATGGCATGGGCAATACCCGAATGGTAGGCTGCCGGTCTTCAGGAAGGGTAGTCTGTTTGTTCATAGTTAATCTCTTCGAGTTTAATTCCCCGTCAGCCTGTTTCGAATGCTGTTATTCCAGCGTATCAGTATCGTCATTTCATTATGTACTGATGGTTGATTTATAACCGCAATCCATATCGGGAAATCGTCTGGTGTTTTCAAAGGCCAATCGGCAATAAAGTATTCGCAGAGAACCCCTACGCCTGATAGGATTATGTGAAATAATTTATTATTTCACAAATACTGGACAGAATCTGTCTAATGCCTGAAAAAAGACAGATTCTATCTGAATAATTATTAGATTAAATATGAAATGTAAGCTTTGCAGGGAGAGCACAGATTTTGGCAAATCTCATGTCATACCAGAATCTTTTTTCCTTCATAGAAAAATACAAGGTGAGACACCTATTCTTACAACAAATAAAACAGGTTGCTTATCCAAAAAAACGTCCAACATGAGAATATGACTCTAAAATATTATGCAAAGAATGCGAAACAATATTTAATTCATGGGACAGTTACGGAAAGGAACTTCTAATTAACAAACAAAGTGACTTTAAAGTAGTGGAAGAAAATGGAAATGCTATAGGCTATTACACTAAATCCTTTGACCATATAAAACTTAAAATGTTTTTTATATCCATATTGTGGAGGGCAAGTGTTTCTAAGCGCGGCTTATATACAAAGGTGTCTCTAGGGCTACATGAAGACATTTTTCGCGATATGATTATAAATGCAAGCCCAGGCATTAAAGATGACTACGATGTTCAACTGTTTCGGTTTGATGGCGTTGACTACCCCATACCAATACTGATGCCAGTCGAAATCAGAAGTTCTAATGGCTTGCTATACTATAGGGTATATCTTGGAGATCATTTTTTTGATGTTAAAGTAGACAACCAGAAAACACCTGAAAATCATAATCCTGGCATTATGGGTAAATCTGAAAAACTTTTTATTCCAACTGTTAATTTTAGAGAATGCCAGGAATATGGAATAATGAGAACAATAGTAAATGCACCTGAAAATAAAAATATCTAACAAACTCATCCGGCGGGAGTTTCAGAAGGTTCACGGTTTGTGTGCCAAGAAGGGTTGCGAAAGCAACCCATGCTGTGTAAATGATGGGAGTAGGTCTCCCGGTCTCGGTAGCCATGTACTGGGATCAAACCACCCTTAGCGGCTTTGGTAAAGAGCTATGGTCGTGAGCGTAAGGG
>JASBTR010000041.1 GCA_030148325.1 Gammaproteobacteria bacterium | reverse complement strand
CGGTTTCGCTCAGGAGAGCCTTGTCGAACCATGAGCGTGGAAATACTGTGAATAGAGTGTTTAATCTGCTTGTCCTTCGACAGGCTCAGGATGAACGGTAATTGCTTAAAGTGGACTGGTATTTGGAACAGCTATTTAGTGTTATATATTTCATATTGTTGCATTTTCAGTCGCAGTGCTTCGCGGATGATTTCACTAGCATTGTTATACGTACCCTCATCCAGCTGTTTCTGGATATAGGCTTCAAAGGTTGAGCTTAAGCTAACGTTCATAGTTTGATACCTCCGTAAGCTCTAAATACAGGCGTAATGTCTAATTATGTCAATATTGGACATGTCAAATATATCCAATATTGACATAATATTTAGCCGAAATGGTGGTGTTCAGAGTCGATTTCGTTGCCTCCTGTTCAGGCTGGCCAACTTTTCGTGCAGGAATTTACAGTTCTGGGTGTCTCAACGAAGGCGAAATCGTAAACTTCTGTTCAAATGCTCCCGCTGGCCCATGAAGAAGGAAAACCAGTAAACAAGAATAATTCTCATTTGAGTTGACTTCTGGATGATAATAGTTGATCAATCAGTGATCAATAGTCAATAGGGTCAAGTCAATAGCAAGTCAATAGGGTCAGACTCGATTGAAACCGCAAGAGATGGGCTGGGATTTTGTGGGGCGTGTCGGTGGTCATACTATGCTTAGTCCACAGGCGGCTGATAACTGGATACGTGTAGAGCATATTTTTGAAACAGCGACTCAGCGCCCCCGTTATCTCGGATATATTGACATCGTTCGCCGTAGTCCACTCGCTTGTCATGCTTATTTACTCAAGAAAAAGAAACAGGGTCGTATAAAAAAACCGTATTCGGAAAGCGCTGTGAAATGAAACACAGTGAAAAAAATGCACCCCGTGAGCGGACGCCGTGGTTAATCGTAACGTCATTGGAGGGCGGCGCAACGATAACAAAACGCGTTATTAATCTGTATAAAACCCGCATGCAAATTGAAGAAGCCTTCCAGGATGTGAAAAATAGCCGTTGGGGTTTCAGTCTCGATGAGGCCAGCAGTTCCACGACATATCGCTATGAAAACCTGCTACTCATTGGTGCCCTGGCCATATTTGTTATTTGGTTAATCGGCAAAGTAGCTGAACTAAAGAATATTCATCGACAATATCAGGCGAACAGCATTAAAACACGCAATGTATTATCGACCTTTTACCTGGGGTGCCGGGTATTAAAGAAGCAGGCATCGAATTTCCAACGAACGGATTTTTCGCAAGCACTAAATTCACTCAAACAACAATTTGAGGCTCAATGTTATGTGTGATTTTGTGGAGATCCCCCAGTCTCTGACCCCGTTTTACGCTTATGCAACGATTAATAATACCACCGTACGTGGATTTGGCTTCGCCATTGTCTTAATATGGTTTCTCTCCTCTCGTTGGTCTGGGTAGGCCCAACGAGAGAGAAACCATATCTTTAACTTTTTCTCAATGCTTACTCGGCAATGCCCTTGTTATTCACATCGAGATAGCCGGTGGTTTCAGGCATTAAATGATACCCAAAGAGATTCAATACAAAGAACAACAGACATGAGCAAGCCGGAGATTCAACTGCCCCGCCCCAACAAAAAACGCTGGCAACCGCTGCGAGCCGGGCTGGTGGATATCTTCTATTACGATTATCAGGAGTTCTGGTTTCGTGATGGTCGACTGCTACTGCGCGGCAATAACGGCACCGGCAAATCCAAAGTGCTGGCGCTTACCCTGCCTTTTTTGCTGGATGGCCGGGCGACCCCTAGTCGTGTCGAACCCGATGGCGATGTCCAGAAACGGATGGAGTGGAACCTGCTGATGGGCAACCGCTATAACGAACGCACCGGTTATAGCTGGTTAGAGTTCGGCCGCTTGCGCGATGACGGCTCCACAGAAATATTTACCCTCGGTTGCGCCATGAAGGCAGTCAAAGGGCGACCATTGACCACCTGGTTTTTTACCACCGAACAGCGTGTCGCCCGAGACTTCTCTCTGCTGGACAACAACAAACGCACCCTTAGCAAAGAACGCCTCAAAGAGAGACTGGGAGAACACGCCGTCATCGAACAGGCCTCCCGCTATCGCCACGCGGTCGACGACAAACTGTTTCAACTTGGCCTCGAACGCTACGACGCCCTTGTCAGCCTGTTGATCCAGCTGCGCCAGCCCCAGCTCTCCAAACGACCCGACGAAAAAGCGCTCTCCAAAGCGCTGACCGAGGCACTGCCGCCACTCGACCAGGGGATTCTTGGCGATATAGCCGACGCCTTTCGCAACCTGGAGGCCGAGCGACAGGAACTGGAAGGATTGCGGCAAACGGGACTGGCGGTGGATGAGTTTCGCCGTCACTACCGCCAGTATGCCCGTGTTGCCGGTCGCCGTCGCGCCGCCATTGTGCGTCGCGCCCAAAGTCGCCATGAAAAAGTCAGCCACGAACTGAAACAGGCCCAAATCGCACAGCAAACCGCTAAAGAAGAGGAATCACACATTCTGACGCGGATCGATGAGACAAAAGCGGCGCTGCAAAAAGCCAGAGCGCGAGAACAGACACTGCAACAGAGTCCCGAGATGCGCGATGCCCACACCCTGTGTCAGGCGGAAGAGCGGGCCACAGAAAAAGAAGCCGACCTGGCCAGAATAGAAAACGAGGCGCGGGAATTAGGCTGTGAAGTAGAGCAACAGAAACAACGCGCCGAACAACATCGCAACAAGGTCGAACGCTCCACAACAGAGCTAAACAACCGCAACGCCCAACTGACAAAGCTGGCGATAGAACTGGGGCTCGATAGCCAACATCAACGCCTGACAATGCCGCTACAACTCCCCGACGGTGGAGAAACAGCCGACAGCGCTGATCCCCGTATAGCGGCTGCAGAGCGCGCCATTGCACAGCTCTATCAACGCCGAGCAGAACAGCTTGCCCATATCAAACATCTTAATCAGGGCGTTGAGCAAACGCATGCTCATCATCAACACGCCCAGGAACAGTGGCAGCAGGCGAGCAACCAGCTCGAACGGCTCGCAGAAGAGCAGTTAGAGGCGGAAGCCGCCACCGAAGAAGCGGGCGAAACACTGGTCAGCGCGTTTCGCCACTACTGCCGCGAACTCACCGAACTGCCGCTCAGTGATCCTGATGCATTGGCAGAATCGCTGCAAATCTGGACGATGACATTTGAAGGCGACAACCCGGCAAGCCATGCATTAACCATCGCTTTTGAGACAGCCAGCCACCGCTTGGCAGATGAAAAAGCGCTGACAATACAACAAAAAGAACAGCAGCAGGCCATACTGGATGAACAGCAGCAGGAAAAGACACGGCTGAAAGCCGGTGAAGAGCAACACCCCCCGCCACCCTACACGCGCCAGGATTCTTTATCTAAAGATCCGTTATCTCAAGTTCCGCTATCTAAAGAGAGCCGCCAGAATCGTCCGGGCGCGCCGCTGTGGAAATTGATCGATTTTCAGGACGATGCGGCCGCGCCATTGCGTCCCATTATGGAGGCAGCACTTGAAGCCAGTGGTTTGCTCGATGCGTGGGTAACGCCTGATGGCGCGCTGTTGGATAAACAGACCTGGGATACGGTAATCGTTCCCGATTCGCCCGCTGCGCATAACATTGCGCAGTTTCTCAAACCCGCGGTGGATCGTAACAACCCACAGGCCGGCGCCGTTAGCGATTCAGTATTGAACGCCCTGTTGGCCGCCATCGGCTGGGGTCAGTCGGATCACAACGCCTGGATTGATAACAGTGGCCAGTGGCGACTGGGGCCACTGCAAGGTTGCTGGCAAAAGGACGAAGCCGAATATATCGGCCATGCTGCGCGCGAAGCCGCCCGGCGCCGCCGCCTGGCCGCACTGGCGATCGAAATCGGCGACAGAGAACGCAATCTGGCTGCGCTCGAGCAACAACTCAAGCAACTTGGCAGACGAAAAACGCAACTGGATGAAGAGTGGAAAACAGCGCCCGATGATGAGTTTTTGCGCCAGGCGCATCAACGCGTCAGCATGCTGATCGCACAAAAACAGCAACAGGAGACAATCGTAGCAAAACAGGCACAACGACTCGCCGAGGCGCAAACAGCGCTGGAACAGCAGTCTGAGTCGCGTGATCAGGCTGCCGCTGATCTTGACCTGCCTACTACAGCAAGCGCGCTGGCCGAGCTTGATACGGCGCTCAATAACTACCGCGCCGAGTGCCACGGTTTTTGGCCCAGCTTACGCCACCACTGGGGCCAACTCGATGCGCTGAAACAGGCGCAACAGACGCTGACACAGGAAAAACAGCGCCTGGAGGAGAAAAAACAACGACTCGCCGAGGCGCAACGCAGCGCCCGCGAAGCAGTGGCTCATCGCGATACCCTGCGTGAAACATTGGGTGAAGCCATCGCCATCGTGGAACAGAAACTGGCGCAGGCGAGTAAGCAGATTCAACAATTAGAAACTGATAGCGAACAGCTTCACAATACACAGCTTGACACGGTCAAAAGAATTTCCGCCGCAGCCACATCTGTGGCAAGTCTTGGTAAAGAGCTAATCGAACACAATAATACACGGCGTGAATCTATAACCCGCCTGACTCAGTTTGTCACCCTGGGACTGCTCGACACCGCGTTGCCGGAGCACAGCGAAGAGATGAGGCAGGGCGAATGGCCCATCGACTACGCCCTGCAGCTTGCACGCAGCATGGAAAAACAGCTCCAGCAGGTGGATGACAGCGACAGGGCATGGCAGAACCAGCAACGCCGGTTGCACGAGCGCATCAGCGAACTACAGAGCGCACTCTCGCGCCATGGCCATGAAGCCAGCGCCGAACAAAACGATGATCTGATTGCTGTGCGCGTCGTCTTTCAGTCGCAGCGTTGCGACACCGAAGTACTGGCGCAGCGCATTGCCGACACCATTCAGGATCGGGGTGAACTACTGGATGCCAGGGAACAGGCATTGCTGGAAGAGCACCTGATCAACGAACTGGCCAGCCATTTGCAAACTCTCATCCAGGAGGCCGAGCTCACTGTCATCGCCATGAACAGAGAGTTAGAGTCTCGCCCTACCAGCACCGGCATGAAGCTGCGACTCAAATGGAAACCGCTGGCCGACGGCGAGACTTGGCTCGACCATACCGCGCCCGACGGCCTCAGCGTTGCCCGCAATCAACTGTTACGCCAAAGCGCCGAAGTCTGGTCACAGAAAGATCGCAACGCCGTCGGTGCTTTCCTCAAGAAACAGATCGATGATGCCCGCCTGGCCGAAGAGAGCATCGCCCTGCAAGAGGTAATGGCGCGAGCGCTCGATTACCGCTACTGGCACCGATTTGTTGTTGAGCGCTGGCAAGATGGCGAGTGGCGTCCCGCTTATGGCCCCGCTTCGGGGGGTGAGCGGGTACTGGTCGTCACCATCCCACTGTTTGCCGCCGCTTCCAGCCACTACTCCAGCGCCGGTCCACACGCCCCTCGTCTGGTGCTGTTAGACGAGGCCTTTGCCGGTGTCGATGACGATTCACGCGCCAAAAGCCTGGGGCTGCTGGCCCAGTTTGATATGGACGTGGTGATGACCAGCGAACGAGAGTGGAGCTGCTATGCTGAAGTCCCCGGCATCGCTATCGCTCAACTGACCCGCCGTGAAGGCGTGGATGCCGTTCATGTTGGCCATTGGTGGTGGGATGGCAAACAGCGTCAGCGGGCGAAAGAACCGATTCCTGACCTTGAGGCGCAGCAAGTGCTTTGGGAAACAACATGAGCCAGGGAGCTGATATTGATACAGACCGTCTAAAACGTCTCTTCGGCAAACCCGAACTAACACGATTGATAGACCGGCTGCAGACCCGCTTCGAGCGCGGTGTCCATAGCCCCACACTCACACTACCCAATCCAGAACTGGCGGAACGCAAGGCCATCGCCTCGTTGCTTGGTCGCCGCATCGGTAGCGGCCGTTCCATCCGCATCAGCCTCACCGACCTCGAAATCATTATCCAACAAGCGGAACTGGCTCCCGATCTGCGCTCCGCAGTGGAACGGCTGCGGGGGCCGTTAAAAAATCTGGCCAATGAAAAAGCGACGGAGCAACAGACATGGCAAGCGGTATTTGAAACCGTAGAGACGGAGGCCAAGCAACGCGGTATCAAAACGTGGTTAGACAAACTTCGCCAGGACGGCCTGCTCAAACGCCTGGCGAAAGGCGACGCAAACAACGCCACAACGCTATTGCAGCAAGCCATAACGGTTGTCCGCCAACTGCCGGGGCAAGGACAAACACTGAGCACACTGGCCGCCAATACGCTGGGCGATGCCCATGCCCTGGATATGGGTCGCCCGGTAGCAACGCTGGTCAAAAGGGCCATTCAACAAACCGGGCAATCAGATGATCGAAATAAAGACCGGGCAGAGAGCGAGCGTGAACTCTGGGCCAGCGCCGGAATTCTGGTGGGCGGCGCAATCACCAGCACGGTCCTGGCGCTTAATCTTCCCGTGTCAGGCGATTCGTTGACCGGCAACATTATTCACCTGGCCAGCCGGCACGGACAGCCGCTATGGCTGACGCTGCGTCAACTGGTGCACGACCCTGCCCAATGGCAGGTGGGTGGACGCACAATCCACATCTGCGAAAACCCCGCCGTGGTGGCCGCAGCGGCCGACCGTTTGGGAACGGGTTGCGCACCACTCGTCTGCACCTATGGCCAACCTCGCGCCGCCGTCAATCATCTACTCAGCCAGCTACAACAAGCCGGGGCCGAACTGGTTTATCACGGCGATTTCGACTGGCCAGGCATCACCATCGCCAACGGCATCATGCGCCGCTTCGGCGCCAGACCCTGGCATTTTGATGAGGAGGCCTACAAGGCGAGCTTGCGAGAGGGTCCCCTGGGGGATCGCCAGGCCGCGGCGACAGGAAAAATGGCGCTGAAAGGCAAACCCGTTAACGCCGAATGGGATTCAGGGCTGAGCAAAGCCATGAAAGAAAAAAAGATCGCCATTCCGGAGGAGAGGGTGTTGGAACTGTTATTGAAATCGCTTCATCTGGCAAAGGCGGGTTTGTAATGGCCAGGAAAAAATCTGCCGGGACAAAACCTGTACCCCGACGCCGACGTGACCCGAAAGTCACACCTCGCGACTATCTGGAAAAACACACCAAAAAAGAGCTCATCGAATTTATTCTTGAGATAGCCAACAAACATCCGCAAATTGCCAAACAACTCTCGGATCGAACAAATCTTGACAAGGGAAATATCAGCCAGGTTACAGCCACCATTCGCCAGGAGATTCAGGCGCTGGAACCTGACGGCTATGATGACGTCGACTCCGGTAGTGATGACTTCGATTCAATCCATGAACGCCTCTGCAAACTGCTCGACTCTGGCCATCCCGATGCCGTTGTTGATCTGGGTGCGGAATTCATCAGGATCGCACCGCTTCGATACGAATATGATCACACCGACGACTGGGGAATCAGCTGCGGCATAGAGAACTGCCTGGAGGTCATCGTAAAAGCGCTTACCCTTTCATCCCTGTCACCGGCCGAGCAACTCATCTGGTATATCGATGCCGTCATGGACGATAACTACTGCATCTTTGATAATGTGAAAGACATCACCCAAAACAAGCGTTACAAAAAAGATGATTGGGCCGCAGTACGCGCTGTTCTTGAAGACAGACTCGAACAGTTGGCGAACCCTGCTGAAGGCAGCAAACGCTCAGAACATTATCAGCGAGAGCGACTGGCGCGGTGGGTTGAAACGGCCATGGAAAAAAGCGGAAATGAGCGTGACGCGATCGACCTGCTGAAACGAGAAGCCCCCATCACCCACTGTTATCCCCAACTGGTCACAGCATTACTCAGCGCCAAACAGCGTGAAGACGCCCGGCAATGGGCCATCAAGGGATTTACTCAAACCATTGACAAGCTGCCTGGCATTGCCTGGCGACTGGTCACGCAACTCAAGGAGATGGCCAGGCAGGGAAAAGAGCCCGATGCGGTTGCCGCACTATTGGCGCTGGAGTTTTTTTATCGCCCCGACATCCATCTTTATCGCGAATTGAAAAAAAACATTAAACCCCAAAAGCAATGGGATATCATCCGAACAGGCTTGCTCACTTACCTGGAGACCGGCAAGCGTCCCGACCCGCAGAAGAAAGAAATCACCGCGAAATGGCCGCTACCTGCAACCGGACTACTGCTACCGACAACAACACGCCGCAATTATTTTCCTGATAAAACTACCCTCATTGATATCGCCATCGACGAGAAGCGCCCCGATGAGGTATTAAAGTGGTATCGCCAACAAAGGTGGTCCAGTCACTATCACCACACCGACGACAAAGTTGCTGACGCCATTAAACGCCACTATCCAGAAGAAACATTGGCCATCTGGAAAAGAGTTGCCGAATGGGAGATCAACAGGGTCAAGCCCGCAGCCTATCAAGTGGCTGCCCCCTATCTGAAAAAAATGCGTGCGCTATACAGGAAGCTAAAACGCAGCGATGAGTGGAACAACTTTCTCGCATCACTCAAGGCAAAGCACAAGGCCAAAAGGCGATTGATGGAGATCCTGGCAAAACTGTAACCCGAACTCGAGGACAGGAGGCCCCCATGACGGGCAAACCAAACCAGACGGATAAGAGCAGTGACATTCAATCGACCCTGCAACAGCACTTCGGCTTCAGCGAACTGCTGCCCGGCCAACAGGCGGTGATACAACATCTTCTGGACGGCCATTCGGCGGCCGCCATCTTCCCCACCGGTGGTGGAAAATCCCTTTGCTACCAGTTGCCCGCGCTACTGTTGCCGGGTGTGACACTGGTTGTCTCGCCACTGATCGCACTCATGAAAGATCAAATCGATGCCCTTCGCAAACGCGGCATCAAGGCCCAACGGCTGGACTCCAGTCTTGATGCCGGGGAATGCCGGGAAGTCATGCGGCAGCTCAGAGACGGCGAACTGCGCCTACTCTACGTCGCACCGGAACGTTTCAACAATGAGCGTTTTCGGCAGAGCATGCGCCCGGTACGCATCTCACTATTTGCGGTAGACGAAGCGCACTGCATCTCCGAATGGGGGCATAACTTCCGTCCGGACTACCTCAAGCTGGCCGGCTTCGCACGTGAATTCAACGCCGAACGCATCCTGGCGTTGACCGCCACGGCCACCCCCGCCGTGCTGGATGACGTTTGCCGAGTATTCGCGATCGCTCCCGAACACGCGATCAACACTGGCTTCTACCGGCCCAACCTGAAAATCGACACCACCGTTGTCGATGCCCCGGAACGCGACAAGGCCTTGCTCAGCGCCCTGCGGGAAAATCCACCCGCGGCGGCCATCGTCTACGTCACTCTGCAGAAAACCGCCGAGACCGTCGCACGGATGCTGGCCGATAATGGATTCCCCGCCCGGGCCTATCACGCCGGTTTGAAACCTGAGGTCCGCAGCCAGATTCAGGAATGGTTCATGTCGGCAGGCAATTCGTCAGACAGTGCCATCGTCGTGGCGACCATCGCCTTTGGCATGGGGGTGGACAAGTCCGATATCCGCGCGGTCTACCACTACAATCTGCCCAAGAGCCTGGAGAACTACTCGCAGGAAATAGGCCGCGCCGGCCGTGACGGCCAGCCCTCGATCTGCCGAATGCTGGTCTGTCCCGATGACCTGACGGTGCTGGAAAATTTCATCTATGGCGACACCCCGGATAAAACGGCGCTACGCAGCCTGATTGAGGCGCTGTTTTCCCTTGGCGAGGCCTTCGATGTCAGCCTGCATGCGCTGGCAAGCACGCATGATATCCGTCCGCTGGTATTGCGCACGCTGCTGACCTATCTTGAACTCGATGGCTATCTGAAAGGGGGGACACCCTTCTATGCCGACTACCAGTTCAAACCCCTGGCCAGTTCACAGGCCATCCTGTCACGCATCGAGGGCGAACGGCGCGCCTTTCTGGCCGGCCTGTTTCGCCAGGCCCGCAAAGCCAGAACCTGGTTCAGCATCGACCTTGAGCTGGCGGCAACGACGTTAAATACCCCGCGCGAACGCATTGTGCGGGCGCTGGACTGGCTCGGAGAACAGCAACTGCTGGAAATAAAGGTGGCCGGTATCCGCCACCGTTACCAGCGCCTGAACCAACCCGACTCCCTGGAAACACTGGCCGAGGATCTGTATCAGCGTGTCCTTGCGCGCGAACAGGCGGAGATCCACCGCCTGCAGCAGGTGCTTGACCTGGTCACCCTGGACGATTGCCAGACCAACGCCCTCGCCGCCCACTTTGGTGAACAACGCACGCAGACCTGCGGTCACTGTAGCGGGTGTTTAAGGGAGAAAAGTGAACTGCCGCTGCGTCATACACAGGCAATCAGCGAAGATATCCTGCGCGCGGTCTACACGTTAAAGCAGGAACGGGCCGATATTCTGACATCGTCCCGTCTGGTGGCCCGATTTCTGTGCGGTATCAGTTCCCCCCGTATCAGTCGCAACAAACTCAGCGCGCATACACTGTTCGGCAGCCTGGAAAACGTACCCTTCGCCGATGTCATGGCGCAAATAGAACAGAACTGATCAAGCCAAGCCGCCCTGCAGCGAGTGATTATTCGGCCATACCTGAGTACGAGTGTAGTGCGTCGATCAGAATTCAGGGGCGACTTAGAATTTTTATCCAGTCCCGCTTGCTTGAGCACGCCGTTGGCGGTGTGGCGTGACTTTATTTTGGAGTCTACCGGGAAGCGTGTGTCTGAAATGGGGCTATACCAGATTTCATGATCCCCTTGACCCTGCCTGATGAGGGAACAGCCGTTCTTTCGCAGTAATTTCTTTAACTTCGGGGTGAAGTCGGACATTCAGCACGCTTTACGGTGCGCCACTGCTGTTAATTCACTCAATAGCTGGAAGGGGATGTCGCGGGAAGTGAAGGGTACCCCGTTTGCTTCTAACAGTTCGGGGATCATCACCTGTAGCTTCTTGACCAGGGCATCACAGGTTTCCGCTTCTGTGATGAGGCCCGGGACATCGTCGCTTGTGGCAACCTACACAGAGGCCTCATCGTCCCACTCTGCCCTTACGGTAATTTCCGGTTTGCTCATTGGGATTTTCCTGCTGGTGTTTCCTTGTATATCGTCACTATAGCAAATTGCCAAAGACAGGGTAAACGTGGGTGATTCACCACGCCTCGCTTCGGTGGAGCTTTTTTGTGCCAACAATTATTGACAAAACATTGACACAAGAAAAAAGGCTTACCCGAAAAAAAACGTGTAAGCCCTCGATTTATATGGCGTCCACAAGGGGGGTCGATAGATAACCTGTTTTCATCGGGCACCTAAAGCGCACGCCAAAGGTTGCTGCTAAGTTCGGGCGAAGAACGTCATAACCCCGCCGTTTTACGCGCAGATGAGACGCCCCGATTGTATGCAAAAACCGACAGAAAATGCAGTAATGTGCATATGATTGGGCAAAACAGAGGCCGTACTTTGGCACCTCCGTAATCTCCATCCAATTTCAGCACTTACCTAGTCCCCATAGTGGCAGTGGCAACAAATTCGGGCCTATTGGTCAGGCGCTAAGGTGTTTTCGATCTTCTGTCCGAGGCCAAAAATAACCTTTGATACAGTTCGGGTTGGTTACTGCGATTTGTACATGATTTTTTTCTTTGAATCCTGCTGTTGGATACAAAGGCTCCCCTTCCCAGAAAACACCACGCACGCTATCGAATGGCCTTAGTTCCTGCTGTTCTCTTTGGGCGTGAAGGAAGTTGATGACTGCACAATCAAGTGTTCGTAACAAGAGGTCATCCGAGCCAGAACTGTGCTTCTTACTACCTGATGTATTTGCCGGCACCTCTTCGCCTGCCGCTTTTAGAGTCTCGATTAGCGTGTCATAACTTGCCTTGAGCAATTTCAGAGAACCGGAGTCAAGCAAATCGAGGCAATACCCTAAGCTGATTGCAGCGCCAACCACGGTGGGCTTTTTTAATTTGTTTAACTTTCTTAGCTCTTCACCATACATCTTGGCGCGGTCGGGGCTATTTTCCTAAAAGTACATACCTGCCCCAAGCCAATCGTAGGGGTTATTGCTGATACGGAGATTGCTTTTTTTAGTAACTAGCTTTTCAGCTAGTGTTGACTCGCATACGTGGAATCCAAAAACGATGTTTGGATAGTTCGTATACATGAAGGAAGATTAAGAGGCGATCCGCAGGGCTTTTTTGAATTGCTTTTTTACTTCACCTTTTGAATTCATAATTCCCGCAGCCTTTAGTGTGTCCACGGCCTGTCTTTTTGACGATGACACCTTAATGCCAAACTCTTTCATTTGGCGGATTTGTTCCGTTGTTTCTCGTTTAGTCATTTTCCCTACCTCACCGATGATACAAATATCGGTCATTCCCAATGTTTCGATACTTTCCCAATAGTCAAATCAAATAAACTGTGGCACATACGAGAAAGTCAAAGCATGGTTTTATAATAACAAAATTCATTATCCCATTTCTTGCCCCATAGAACAAAAGGCTCACACCGCGAGATGCAAGCCTTTGTTTTATAACAAAAAAATGGCGTCCCCAAGGGGAGACGACCTTATCCCCCGGTTACGTGCAACATCACATGTAACATTTTCACGTTAATTTTCAAAAGGATATTTACACGTTTCGTAATAATTGCTCAAATCACGGGCGAGGCTATTGTCTGCAAATTGCCGCACACGGAGATACTAACTCCCGACCGCCTGGTCCGTAGAACCCTTAAAATCAATAAACTATTGAAATCATTAACCATTTGGTGAGATACCCGTTGCCTAAACCAATAACTTAGCTCAACAAATCACAACTGATCCCGACCAAGCTCCGACACTATCAGTGGTCAAAGTTGGTAAAATTTTGTCCGGCATCTATTGCATACTATCCAAATGGAAAGCACCCTACCTTTTCCTTATGCTATGAAAAATATAGCCCAGCATAAACCCTACAAGTAATACTGCTAATATCAGTATTACTCGTGACACTTCCAGCTTCCAGAAGAGAAAACTAACTGTTACGATATCTGAATTCTGTAGTGCAAAAACAACAGTAAATATACTGGTGATCCCAAACACAAAATGATATTTATGCGAAAGACTTCTTTTACTCATTGAAAATAGTTACATCCTGTTTTCTCGTTTCAGCAATATAAATTATTGCGAATAATATGCGAATGATAGACTTGCACCATCTATCTCACCAGTTTTAATCTGCTGGCGCTATAAATTACCAGGTTCGCAATTAACCAAGGTCTCGTAGCGCAATTCCCCGCAACAAACGGCCAAGAATATCTGCCCCTGTAATTACACGTTTGTCTTTAGACCATAGAAGAATAAGGTCATCATCGACAACATCATCAACTCCAGATTTAGGGTAAACCTTCAAGCCAGATATCACCTCGCCAAGCAGGGTATTCGAATCCTTGACGATGATGGGGCGGTGACAAAAAGTATATGGATTGGTTGTTTTTTCACCAAACAGGGCTTCCCGCAGGAAAGCATTTGTATTTAACACCATGCAGGGTTGATTGTTCTCATCAACAATGATTACCCATTTCTTACCGGAACGGTTGACTTTGAGCAAAAACGGATCCTGGGTTCGGCGTTCAAACTCAGGAAACATCGGCATGCCATTTTTTATTTGCAAGCTAATTACGCTATCCGGATCCACAGACTCACCTTCCTCGCCAACCGCGATGTCATCCAGCGTCAGAAAATTTATGGCTCCGATTCCTTCCAGATGACTTACATCCGATTCCTTCGCCTCAATATGTTTCCGAATCACCGT
>JASBTR010000012.1 GCA_030148325.1 Gammaproteobacteria bacterium | reverse complement strand
GATTATTCCCAAGTTATCCCGGGACGCCCATCACTGGGAGATCGGTCAGGAACTGGTGGTTATTGATACGGATGAAGGGGTATTGCTCAAACCCGCCCGCCCGTTCCCTGCGGCTACGCTGGATGAGCTGGCGGGTTGCCTTAGTTACCGTGGCCCTGCCAAATCCCTGGAAGAAATGGAGCAGGCCATTCAGCAGGGCGCAAATCAAAAGAGAAGGTAGTGGAGCTGGACATCACCTTCTTTTTTTTGCTATGTAAAGTTTGAAGTTCTCACATGTTGCAAAAGCGTTGACTGACAGTGCAATTTTATCGGCGAAAAATCTTTTTTTTAAGGATTACCCATCGTCAAATATTCGTATCACCGCGGAAATGTTTTCTGCGCCAAATCCTTTGTTTTTTGCAGTTTGATAGGATTTTCGCGCAGCTGTGATCATAAGGGGATCAAGGGGGGTGTTTTCCGCCAGCCGTTGTACATAAGCAAAATCTTTCTCAACCAGATCGACAGGAAACAGCGGCGTGTGATTGTCCGTGCTCATGAGCGAGCCGATCCCTTTTAATACCGGGCTGGTGACAGGCAGTTCGTTCAGAATATCTATTGCTGATTTCCTTGAAATTCCGGCCTGCTCCAGCATGCAGAGAATTTCGCCCAGCGCCGCAACCTGCATACCAAAAATTCCATTCGCTGCGAGTTTCATGCTCATCCCTGAACCGACGGGGCCAAGATGGTGAATAGCTGCGGCGCCTGCGTCAAGCACATTACGCGCACGTTCCAGCACCGGTGCATCGCCGCCAACCAGATGAATGAGCTGTCCTGCTTCGGCCTGTGGGCGTGAACCAATGACAGGCGCATCGAGAAAATAGGCGCCTGCGTTTTTGACATGAGCCGCAAGCTGCAAACACCAGTCCAGGCTTAGTGTGCTACATTCGATGGCAATGGCGTTTTTTTGAAGCTCGGAAAGTGCGCCGGTTTTTTGATCAAGCCAAATGGCGCTCGATGCTTCATCATCGCGCACCATAGAGAGAATGATATCCGCATCTTTAACCGCCTCTATTGGCGATGCGCTGACTAGCGCACCGCCCTGCTGCAGAGCTAATGCTCGTTTTTGTGTGCGATTAAAGACGGTTACGGCATAACCCGCTTCCAGTAAATTTATGGCCATGCGCGAGCCCATTGCTCCGGCGCCCAGTATCGTGATATTCGTCATGGCCAAATTCCCGCCTTTATGTGAGTGTTGAGTTATTGTCCTATCGCATCAAGAATATCGGCAGGCTCAACCCGTTCGCGGTAGTCTCCACCCGCCGAGCCGGCGAAGATGATGTCGCTATTAGCAGAGATTACAAACACGGCCGGCACCGGGAGCTCCGCTGAGGCGTCATCGTAAAAGCTATAAAAGTCATAGCCCAGATCACTCATCGCCTGAATGGAGGTTGTGGAATTTTTGAACACGGTTGTGAACTGCCGCGCCACCTGGTTGCCGACATCACTCAGTACTTCGAACTGCAATTCATTGCTGTCTTTCATCTGCACGGAGTTATCAGGCGTCATGGGTGAAATAGCGACAAGGCTTGCACCGGCCTGTTTAATTTGCGGCAGGATTTGCTGGTAGGTTTTAAGTTCAAGATTGCAGTAAGGACACCAGACCCCGCGATAAAAAACCAGGATCACGGGACCCTGCGCCAGAAGCTTTTCAAGACTAATGGTTTCACCTGTCGCGTTGGGCAATGAAAATAAGGGCGCCTTATCGCCTTTGGCCAGCTTCAGGGGCGAGGCGTACTTCTCTGCAAACTGCCCGGCATCATTGTTAAAAATAGCAAATTTGTCTGCGGGCAACATTTCACCAAGTTGCTCGATCAGGCCATTTACGTTGTTCCTGTAGGATGGAAGGGTGTTTTTGTCTAACATCTGAGTTATCTCCTGTTGTCTGTATGAAACACAGCTGCAGGATAGCGTTAGCGTATTGCGCAATAAACAGGGTTTTTTGCAAGTGATTTTTGCGTAGAATGCAAATATGGATATTGAGGCTCTGAAATTGTTTCTGGATGTTATGCGCCAGCGTAATTTTACTGATATTGCCCGTGAGCGTGGTCTGGCGCCCTCGTCGGTGTCACGTACGATAATCGGGCTGGAAAAGGAGCTGGGCGTCAGGCTTTTTCAGCGCACGACTCGTAAGCTGGAGCCAACCGAAGCGGGCGTGATTTATTTCAGGCGCATTGCCCCGATTATCGCTGAACTGGAATCCGCCAGGCATATGGCCGCGGATGTGACTGAAGAACCCGGTGGAATTCTGCGTGTTACCGCGTCCGTTACCTTTGGCCAGATGCATATCGTGCCGCTTCTGCCTGAGCTGGAAAACCGATATGCCGCCCTGTCGATAGAACTCATACTTACCGATGCATTTCTGGATTTAATCGAAAACCGGATCGATGTCGCAATCAGGCTGGGAAGGTTGCAGGATTCATCCTGTATCGCCAGAAAGCTTAACAAAATGGCGTTCTTTATCTGCGCCAGTCCTGAATATATTGAAAAGCATGGCAGGCCGCGTGAGCCTGAGGACGTCGCAGATCATGATTGCCTGCTTTTCCCCCGATCAGGGCATAATTTAAACTGGTTATTCAAAAATAGTGATGGAAAAATTGTTGAGGTTCCCGTGAGTGGCCGGTGTCTGATTACTAATTCACAGGCGATACGGCAATGCGCCAGGTCAGGAATGGGGCTGGCGTTATTGCCTGACTGGCTTGTTAATGAAGATATTAAATCCGGTGCGCTGGTCAGATTGTTCGATCAGTTTGATGTGAGCGCAACGGATTACGATAGTGCGGTGTGGCTCCTGTATCCCTCACGCGAGTACGTGCCCCTGAAAACGCGGGTGTTCATGGATCACCTGATCGAGAATTTCCGTGTGCAGGGTGGTTCCAGCCTACTGTTTTAAATGTTGAGGCTCAGGCCGTTCGTGCCCGGCTTCCTTGAGTCGGTCGAGATAATTCTGCCAGCGGGTTTCGTAGTTTTTGCCCAGATCATAAAGCGTGTCCCAGGAATAGATGCCCGTATCGTGGTTATCATCGAAGGACAACTGGATCGCGTA
>JASBTR010000172.1 GCA_030148325.1 Gammaproteobacteria bacterium | reverse complement strand
TTTGGCTAAAACTTGGTGTCCTTTGCGTCCTGGCGGTTAATATTAATCACAGCAAGCTGTGGGGAATTAAACCCGTAGAAATTAATCAGAGCTCCCTAATCTCAATAAAAATCATATTCTGGCAGTGTGGCGATCATCAATGCTGCAGTTTGACACCAAATTCGCGCATAATGGTTTCACCTTCTTTTTCAGTCAAGCGCTTGATCACTTCTACTTTTTGAAAATGCTGGTCAACAACATAAACGCGGCCTGTTTCATCCACTGAAACACCCGCAATAAGCGAATAAACACCCATACGATCCTCGCTACCACCCTGGCCAAGCGCCATCAACAACTGCCCCCTGGGATTAAATATCTGCAAATTTCCAAAGTTCGCATCAGTAACATAAACATTTCCATCATTGTCAACAGCAATGCCCCGTGGTCGGGAAAAGCGGCCAAAAGCAGCACCCAGTCCTCCCCAGCTATTGAGATATTTACCATTTGGGTCAAAAGCCTGAACTCGAAAATTGCCGGTATCGAGCACATAGAGTGTGCCATCCGGCGCAACTGCGGCATGGGTGGGTAAATTAAACTTTCCAGGGGCAGTCCCCCGCTCACCTATTATAAAAAGTTTCTCTCCTTCAGCATTATAGACAACAATATGGTGCTGCTTGCTATCCAGCCCACCTGCATCAACGACGTAGATACGGCTTCCATCCCGATTTACCGCCACATCGGTTGGCTTAAGGAGCTCTCCCGGCTTACCGATGTGATGTTTATAGTGACCACCCGAATCATAAACAACAATATTGCGGCTCCCTGCATCGGTAACGTAATAATTTATTTCACCATCAATTGCTACCCCCAGTGGTTTTTGCAACTTGCCATCGCCCCGGCTCCCGAAGACAAAGGTCATACGTCGAGGCACATCGAAAAGATAAACAAAACGCATTACGCTATCACTGATGATAATACGTCCCTGATAGGAAGCGACATCAAGAGGTTTTATCAACATGATCTTCGCATGTTCAGTCTCACCTGTTAACGCAGCCTTGAACCTGTCGAATTTCTTCCTGTTAGCGATGCTCAGGTCATTACGCAAGGTAAACTCGTATTCAAAACGCGGAAGATCCGGCAGTGATGGCCAGAAAGGCGCTCGATCCGGCTCCTCAGTTTTCTTCTGAATAGTGCATCCCGCCAGAAAGGAGAGGACAAAGAAAAAACAGAATAGTTTTACTATATGCATATTCCTATTTTGTAAGAGCCCCAATTCATTGCATCAGTTAGAAGCAAAGAACCGCTCTCACCTCTCTATTCAATATCTATAAGTTATACATACGTAGGTACTTAAGGAATTCATTCACCTGTAGGTTCGCCTTCAGGCGAACAGCAGCGGTTAAATAACGTAGAGTGTGGCGCATAATTGAGTGTTTTGTACGGCTAAAGCCGTACCCACATTGTTCACACACTTAAGTACCTACATATGATAAGTTATATACAGAGTATCAAATCACATTTTTAAAAATCTTGACTTACCTCACAACAGTCTGGAATGAACAACAAATTCTGAACTCCTACATTATGTATTTTTTATAATCTATCTGCATTTTGAAAGTAAAGTTCATATGCCGACATGAATAAACCACCCCGCAGCAAGCTACGGGGTATTAGTCGAAGGAACAATCTGAACTGCCAAGACGCAAAGGACGCCAGGAATTGTTTGGCTAAAACTTGGCGTCCTTTGCGTCTTGGCGGTTAATATTAATCACAGCAAGCTGTGGGGAATTAAACCCGTAGAGATTAAAATTCAGGCTCCCAAGTAACCGCCGTCCCTAGCGATAATATCGCCCATTCGCTTCATGCTGTCTGTACAGATAACCAGTCTATGAAGAGCAAATGGCATCCAGTTTCGGCCCCCACTGATAGAGCAGCATGCCTGAAAGAATAAAACCACTGCCCAGCCAGACTTCGGCATTCAAAACCTCATGGTTAAACTGGTGCCCTAAAAACAGCGCCAGTACCGGTGTTATCAATGTTACCAGTGCTGTGCGACTGGCTTCCATGTGTTTTAACACGTAGTAATACATTATGAAACCCAGCACCGAACCAAACACGCCCAGATAAAGAATAGCACCGATAGCACGGCTGCTGATTCCCGCCGGTAACTGACCATCAAAAACCAGCCAGATCAAAACATACAGCGGTGCTGAAAATAACAGGCTACCGGTCGTCACTTCCAGTGCTGACAATCTGACTCCGATGCTTTTTACCCAGACACTGCTGCTAGAATGCAACAGCACTGCAAACAGCACACCAGCCACCCCCTGAAACAGGTGGTCACCCAGATTGATCCGTTGCGCAAAAATCACGAGCAGCCCGAGAAGGCCGAGGACAATACCGAGTATGCGGCTGGGGGTGAACGCTTTTTCCTCCAGAAACACCGCCGCAACCAGCCCGGTCACGATAGGCGTCAAACCGAACAGCACTGAAATTAATCCCGAAGAAATATACTGTGCCGACCAGTACACACAGAGCATGGCCCCAAATACGCCCAAGCCTCCCGCTAAATAGGCATGCAGGGCGCGACGATGGACGGGCAGTTTTCGGCCAAGTATCGTCATCAGGCCAATACAGATCAATGCACCCAGCAACATGCGTGAAGATACGCCAAACAGAAACCCGGCATCTTCGGCGCTCCATTTGATCGCCAGCGGTGTGGTTGACCAGATAAGTATGATCCCTATATAGGCCATAGGAACTGACATGGCTTTTTCTCCCGTTTAAAAACAAAAAAGCCACAATCCTGTCAGGAGTGTGGCTTTGAAATAATGCGCATTGAATGTTAAATAATTACGTCATATTCTCTCAAGCCACGGCATACATGCCCAGACCTTATGCAGGCGCGGGCGAAAAATCAGGACGGCTTTATTCATAACGTTAAACATGGACGCAAGTCTACGCCAGATTTTCGAACTGTCAAGGCATACCATGCCGAACGATACCCCCCCATTCAGCGATTTGTAAAAAAGTACGTCCACGACCGAGCACTGCCTTTCTCCAGCAGAGACAGGAGGTTGCTGGTAGGAATGCCTTCCTGGGGAAAAATACTGAACACGTCAATAAAGACACGGCCGAAGCCGGCCATCTGCCGCCAGCGCAAATCGTACAACGACAGGCTTTTGCCACAATGGGGACAGACATATTCATTCAGCGATGCATCCGCCTGCCAGCGTTCAATCTGCGCCCGCCAGCCGGTGTCACGCCGACCACATTCGGGGCAACGGGCAAAGACGTCGCGTTCATGGCTGCGAAAGCGGGGTTGTACAGATACCGAACTCAGCACGATATGACAGAAATCCCGATCACCTTCATGCTGCGGCGCCAGATTGATATTCGGCGAACAGCCCATAAATGTAAGTAGCTGTAAAAATTGTTCCCCCACCAGAAATGCCTGTTGTGCATGTTCCGCATCTGCGACATTGCAGGCCTCACCGATAAATCCGGCATCATGCAATAGCTCTCGAATCATGTTGCTGGACTCAGGTGCATAATTCGCATCCTCCGGATGCAGCACCAGCCGGTACAGGGCCTTTTCAATTTTTGACATATCCCATGTAACTCAATGAAAAACGGAAGTAAATTATAACAGCATTACTGGCTTCCTCGCCCCCTGACATGATGAGCGATAATCGAATAGCCCGGTTTTTTACCTGTAAATACCGGTATATTATAAATCTGCATCTGCCCCAGCAGAGTAAATCTGTTAGGATCGGGCCAGTATTATCACTGGCGGAAAATAACATGAGCAATGACACCTTATCCAAAGAAGCCCAGATCCTTGCCGTTATGCGCAAGGTGCTGACTGATGTGGCGCGCGATACCTATACCAAACCCGGTCTCAAGCACCCTCTGAGCGAAAACACCATTATCAGCATTCGTGACTGCCTGGCCCTGATCAGCGCACGTGAATTCGAACTGGCAAAAGATGAAGGCCGTGAAATGAACATGCGCCCCCGTTATGTTGATGAACCTAAAAACACCGTGGTCATTCCGATCGACAGGATCAGCCGCGACAAGGATTCCTGAAACTCATCAAAACATGGATAAAGTATATGCTCTATCCTTCTATCCAGCGCCTGCAACAACAAATAGAGCAACAACTCCGTTCCTGTCCAGATGGCCTGAATGAACACACGCTAATCAAACGCCTGCAGGCGCAAAACGACGCTATCCTGCCCCACGGCCAGTTGCATGATTCTCTGGCCCTGTTCCAGATTCATTTTATCCTTTTCCACGCACTCTACCGGCTGCGAGATCAGCTCTGGCAACAACAGCAGGGGCACATTGAAATCGAACCCTTGCTTATCCGGCTATGGCCCTATCGCGCCGGCCAGCAGGATCTCAGTCGCAATGATCCATTGCGCATCTATTACCTCGATCTGGACAATCTCGAAACAACGAATGAACAGGATGTCGATGATCTGCTCGCCGCCTTCTGGCGTAGATTGGGCAGTGGTGATGGCCGCAGGACCGCACTGGATGAACTCGGCCTCTGTGATCCGGTCGATGATGAAACCATCAAACAAACATGGCGCAAACTGGTGATGCAGCATCATCCCGATCGCGGCGGTGATAAGGCAAAACTGCAGATCATCAACGCCGCAATGGACTGGTTGCGAAAGGGTTGAATAGTCGGCCTGAAAAACAACCCCAATAAACCACCCCGCAGCAAGCTGTGGGGTATTAGTCGAAGGAACAATCTGAACCGCCAGGACGCGAATTGTTTGGCTAAAACCTGGCGTCCTTTGCGTCCTGGCGGTTAATATTAATCACAGCAAGCTGCGGGGAATTCAACCCGTAGAGATTAACCACAGAGGTCACAGAGAAAATATTTGTATCCTCTGTGACCTCCGTGTCCTCTGTGGAGAAAATTTTGTACTGAATTTCACGGGTACTCTTTGAGACAAATAGATGACAGTATTTGCTTTACAGGATCCGGACTATTTTATCTCCTCAATATACGAGCGGCCGATCGGAGTCTGCACATAGATCTTCTTGCCATTTTCATTTTTCGCCCAGAAATAATAATAGCCCTTGTTCGGCTCAGAGGTGACCTTGCCATCCAGCACAGTCCAGCTCTTGACATGGCTGCCATCGGCATAGGTCACTTTGTAATCACCTTCCAGCCAGGTCACACCCAGACGGGAGATCTTGTTCTGCTGCTCTTCACTGCAGGCCATGAGTAGAAAAGTGGATAAGAGTAAAATAACCAGCGCTTTCATGGTAAGGATTCCTTTTGATAATGAAGCAGACATAATACCTCTTTAATAAAGTCATGCTGTACTCATACGTAGGTACTTAAGCGTGTTAACAATTGTAGGTACGGCTTTAGCCGTACAAAATACTCAATTATGCGCCACACTATACGTTATTTAACCGCTGCTGTTCGCCTGAAGGCGAACCTACAGGTGAATGAATTCCTTAAGTACCTGCGTATGATGCTGTACTAAAATCAATATGCTCAGTAGCATTCCAGAGTTAATCCATCAAACTGCGCGCACGCGCAATATCCTCTGGATGATCCACATCCCACAGGGTCGCCAGTTCAGACCAGGCCAGGCCCGCCGCGCTCAGCCGCAGTCGTGTCTGTTGCAGCACATCGGGGGTTCCCCAGTTCACTTTTTCAAACATAGCCGTGTTCAGGACTGACTGGCCCACCAGTATATAACCGCCATCCTCCGCCGGTCCCAGCACACAGGCGGAATCGTTTGCCAACTTCTGCAAGGCCTGTTCAAGGTAGTCAGCCGTAATCGCAGGGCAGTCGCTGCCGATCAATACGACCGAGCTGCTGCCTGACAGGCCATCGGCAAGGGCACAGGCCATGCGTTGCCCAAGATCGCGTCCCTGCTGTTGTTTCAGTTCCACTGCGTAGGCAGCATGCAGTTCCTGAAACAGCGTATGACTGCTGTCCGGCGCACACCACAGTTGCACGGGGCAAAGCCGGCTGCGCACCGCCATCTGCACCACATGGCGAATCAGGCGCACTGAAAATTCCGCCGCCCCCTGTTCGCCCAGTTCTGGATTCAGGCGGGTCTTTGCCCGGCCCGGCAACGGCGCCTTGCTGAAAATCTGAATACAGGCATCAGGATAACGATAAGACATGGCTCACAACTCAACGATAATAGATCCTGTGCAGGCGCGCCGGCGAAACCCCCAGGAACCAGGCCAGCCGCAGCCCCCACATCAGCAGCACCGTGCGCAGAATACCCTGTGTTTCCCAGCGCCGACTTGAGGTGATAACCCGCGCATGCAGGCAAACAGGCGCTGAGATTTTTTTCAACCGCTGACTCAGTTCGATGTCCTCCATCAGAGGAATCTCGGCAAAACCGCCGAGATGGGTAAAGGCCTCACGCAATACAAACATGGCCTGATCCCCGGTCGCAATGCCGCTGATACAGGAACGCCAGTTCATCAGGGTTTCTATGATGCGCAGAGCCCGAGCCTGACCGGACAGGCGCACATCAAACCGACCCCAGACTCGCCCGGCTTCCAGCGCCTCACGAATCAACTCATCGGCATTTTCTGGCAGGCAGGTATCGGCATGCAGAAACAGCAGCACATCGCCCTGCGCCGGTTCGGCACCGGCGTTCATCTGCCGCGCCCGCCCCCTGCCGGTCTGCACTATTCGGTCAACCCGCCCCTGCGCCTGAAGCAGGGTGGCGTCGCTGCTGCCACCATCCACAAGAATAACTTCATGGCCGGCATCCCGGTAGCCCTGCAATTCCTGCAGATACCGCGCAATTTCAGGTGCTTCGTTCAGCACAGGGATGATGATAGACAAACGCACGTTTTCACTCGTTATATAGACACATTAAAAATATCGTCAATTTTTCAATGACTTGAAAGCGCCAATGCGGTTCACAGTTCTTTGCTTAAGCCCTCCTCAGGCTAAACAAGCGCCGCTGCCTGCCGATATGAAGGGGACAGTAACCCTGTCAAGGCGATAGCATACCTATGGATAATCTGGCCGAACAACTGATTCGCGACTACAAGGAACTGGTTTCCCTTCCGGAAATCACATTACGTATCAATGAGATGGTCAATGATCCTGACTGTGATATTGACGACATCGGTAAACTCATCAGCCAGGACCCTGCTCTGGCCGTGCGCCTGCTGGGGATCGCCAACAGTCCATTCTACGGCTTCTCGACAAAAATCAGCACCGTTAGCCGCGCCATCGCCGTACTAGGCATCAACAAAATCCGCGACATTGTGCTCTCCGCCTCAGCCACCAAAGCCTTTGACGGCATCCCGGTGGACATTATCGCGGTCGATGATTTCTGGCAACACAGTCTTTACTGCGGCGTGCTCGGCCAGACGTTGGCAAAACAGACCGCGCTGGATGCCGATGCAGTCTTTATTGCCGGCCTGCTGCACGATATTGGTCAGCTGATTCTGTTCAATCGTTATCCGCAGGAAATGCACGAGGTCATCCTGCGCACCATAGAAGGCGAATCACCACTAACTATGGTGGCGGCCGAACACGAACGTCTGGGTACGGATCATACCCAGGTCGGCGCCGAACTGGCGCGTTCCTGGCATCTACCGGCACACATCGAAGCGGTGATTGCCTGGCACCATGCGCCGGAAAACGCCAGCGCCCATCAGCAGGAAATCGCACTCATCTACATCGCCAACGCCGTTGCGCAAATGCTCGATTTTGACTCTGACAGCGTGATGGAAAAACTGCAGGTATCCGATGACATCTGGGCCATGGCGCAAGTACAG
>JASBTR010000171.1 GCA_030148325.1 Gammaproteobacteria bacterium | reverse complement strand
TGCGTACCAATTGGTTAATTGTGGCCATAATTCGTTTAACTCCAGAAAATAAACGACAGGCTCGAGCCTCGATTTCAATATCAAGGGCCGACCTGTCGTAAGGCGCGAGATTTTAGTTAATCCTGGCGAATTCTGCAACCGAATCCCTGCGAAAAAGCGGATCTTTTTCCCATAAAGCGGAGAAAAGCGGCAGATGGCAGATTTACGCCCCGAGATCGCACAAAATTCTCAAAATATATAAAAAAGCCGGCCCCTCCCGGAGCCAGCTTTTCTTAACTACAGCTACCCGCCCAGCCTGATCGGCAGGGCAGATTCAGGTTTAGAGACGAATCAGTTCTGTTCGCTGGATTCCGTACTGGATTCCGTGCCCGTTTCTGAACTGGAGTCTGAACTGGCCATGGCGGACTGGATTTCTGAATCCAGCATTTCGTTGGCCGTCTCGACCATCATCTCCGTGCTCGTCTCGAGCAGGACTTCCGCCGGCGCCATCATCTCCTGCCGCTTGCGGCGACGTTCGGCATGGTATGCCTGCCCGGTACCGGCCGGAATCAAACGACCGACAATGACGTTCTCCTTGAGGCCACGCAGATCATCCACCTTACCGCTCACGGCTGCTTCGGTCAGCACACGAGTAGTTTCCTGGAAGGATGCCGCTGAAACGAAGGATTCAGTCGCCAGCGAGGCCTTGGTAATGCCCAGCAACATTTCGTTGAACAAGGCCGGCTGCTTGTCCGCGGCCTTAAGGCGTTCGTTTTCCTCCAGCAAACGGGCGCGATCAACCTGCTCGCCCTTGAGGAACGAACTGTCTCCGGGGTGACTGATTTCAATCTTGCGCAGCATCTGGCGAACAATGACTTCAATATGCTTGTCATTGATTTTCACACCCTGGAGGCGATACACGTCCTGCACTTCCTTGACGATGTAACGGGCCAGCTCTTCGACACCCAGCAGGCGCAGGATGTCGTGCGGATTCGGTTCGCCTTCGGCAATCACTTCACCCTTCTCGACCTGTTCACCCTCAAAGGTGGTGACATGACGCCACTTGGGAATCAGGGCTTCGTACACCTCGCCTTCTGTCGGCGTAATCACCAGCCGCTGCTTGCCCTTGGTTTCCTTGCCGAAACTGACCACACCGCTGATTTCCGCCAGAATGGAGGGTTCCTTGGGCTTGCGCGCTTCGAACAGATCCGCCACCCGGGGCAGACCACCGGTGATGTCACGGGTCTTGGAAGATTCCTGTGGAATACGCGCTACCGCATCACCCACCCCGACCTTGTCGCCATCTTTCAAACCGATAATAGCGCCTGCCGGCAGGTTGTAATGCGCCGGGATATCGGTGCCGGAAATCATCAGATCGCTGCCGTCTTCAGTGACCAGTTTCACCATTGGCCGTAGATCCTTGGCCGCCGTGCCACGCTGTTTCGGATCCGTCACTTCCAGACTGGTCAGACCGGTGACTTCATCCACCTTGGTCTGGACGGTCACACCTTCGACGATATCGATAAATTTCACGATACCGGCTTCCTCAGTAATAATTGGATGAGTGTGAGGGTCCCAGCTGGCGACAATCTGCCCGGCTTCACAGGCATCACCATCGTTGGCGGTAATCACTGCACCATAGGGCACCTTGTAACGTTCACGCTCACGACCACGTTCATCCAGCACGGTAATTTCACCGGAGCGGGACACTGCAACGTTATTGCCGGAAGCGTGCTGCACGGTTTTCATATTGTGCAGGCGCACGGTGCCGGTGCTCTTGATTTCAATATTATTGGCGGCAGCAGCTCGACTCGCGGCGCCACCGATGTGGAAGGTACGCATGGTCAGCTGGGTACCCGGCTCACCAATACTCTGTGCCGCGATAACCCCCACGGATTCACCCTGGTTGACCCGGTGCCCACGCGCCAGATCACGACCGTAACAGGCCGAACAGACGCCATAATGGTTTTCACAGGTAATCGCGGAACGCACCAGCATATGATCCACACCCATACCATCCAGCCGTTCGACCCACTTTTCGTCCATCAGGGTGCCGGCCTCAATCAGCACTTCATCACTGTCAGCCGCCAGCACATCACGCGCGACAACACGACCCAGCACGCGTTCACTCAACGGCTCAACCACATCCCCGCCTTCAATCAGGCTGGCCAGCAGCAGACCGTTATCGGTGCCACAATCTTCCCCGTCGATCACCAGATCCTGGGACACATCCACCAGACGGCGGGTGAGGTAACCGGAGTTGGCGGTTTTTAGCGCGGTATCGGCCAGACCTTTGCGTGCGCCGTGGGTGGAGATGAAGTATTGCAATACCGACAGGCCTTCGCGGAAGTTGGCGGTAATCGGTGTTTCAATAATGGAACCATCCGGCTTGGCCATCAGGCCGCGCATGCAGGCCAGCTGACGAATTTGCGCTGCTGAACCACGCGCGCAGGAGTCGGCCATCATAAACACCGAGTTGAAGGATTTCTGTTTGACCTCGTTGCCGTCTTTGTCGGTCACGGTTTCGGTGCCCAGCATCTCCATCATGGAATTGGCAACCTGATCATTGGTGCGCGACCAGATGTCTACGACCTTGTTGTAGCGTTCGCCCATGGTCACCAGACCCGAGGTGTACTGTTCCTGGATCTCGTGGACCTCGGCTTCCGCCGCCGCCAGAATGGTGTATTTTTCTTCTGGAATAATCATGTCTTCGATACCGAAAGACACCCCGGCGCGAGTTGAATAGGCAAAGCCCATATACATCAACTGATCGGCAAAGATGACCGTATCTTTCAGGCCGTTTTCACGATAGCAGGTATTGATAAGGTTAGAGATAGCCTTCTTCTTCATATCCTGATTGAGAATATCGAAGGAAATACCATCGGGTACAATGTCCCAGAGCAGGGCGCGACCGGCCGTCGTATCCTTGAGGCTGGTGTTCTCTGTACGATTACCTTCCTCATCAATAGAAACTTCAGTAATTCGCACCTTGACCTTCGCCTGCAATGCCACCACGCCGGTATTGTAGGCGCGATGCACTTCCTTGACGTCACGGAAAACCATGCCTTCGCCTTTGGCGTTGACGGATTCACGGGTCATATAGTACAGCCCCAGCACCACGTCCTGAGACGGCACGATAATCGGCTCACCGTTAGCCGGGGAGAGGATGTTATTAGTCGACATCATCAGGGTGCGCGCTTCCATCTGCGCCTCGATCGACAACGGTACATGTACCGCCATCTGGTCACCGTCAAAGTCGGCATTGAAGGCGGTACAGACCAGCGGGTGCAGCTGGATGGCCTTGCCTTCAATCAGGGTAGGCTCGAAAGCCTGAATGCCCAGGCGATGCAGGGTCGGCGCACGGTTGAGCATGACCGGATGTTCACGGATGACTTCTTCAAGAATATCCCAGACTTCCGGCCCTTCCTGTTCGACCATTTTCTTCGCCGCTTTAATCGTCGTCGCCAGACCGCGCAGTTCCAGCTTGCTGAAGATGAAAGGCTTGAACAGTTCCAGCGCCATTTTCTTCGGCAAACCACACTGGTGCAGTTTCAGGGTCGGTCCAACCACGATCACGGAACGCCCCGAGTAATCCACGCGTTTGCCCAGCAGGTTCTGGCGGAAACGGCCCTGCTTGCCCTTGATCATGTCGGCCAGCGATTTCAGCGGACGCTTGTTGGAACCGGTAATGGCGCGGCCGCGACGACCATTATCCAGCAGCGCATCCACAGATTCCTGCAGCATGCGTTTTTCATTGCGCACAATGATGTCTGGCGCATTCAGATCCAGCAGACGGCGCAGACGGTTATTACGGTTGATCACCCGGCGATAGAGATCGTTGAGATCAGAG
>JASBTR010000167.1 GCA_030148325.1 Gammaproteobacteria bacterium | reverse complement strand
TTTCCACGTTCGTGGTGAGCTTGTCGAACCATGAGCGTGGAAATACTGTGAATAGAGTGTTTAATCTGCTTGTCCTTCGACAGGCTCAGGATGAACGGTAATTGCTTAAAGTGGACTGGTATTTGGAACAGCTATTTAGGGGGTATTAATCGAAAAACAATCTAAACCGCCAAGACGCAGAGTACGCCAGGTTTTAGTAAAGTAATTCTTGGCGTACTCTGCGCCTTGGCGGTTCAATATTAATCACAGCAAGCAGGGGAAATCACCCTTTAATAGTCCTCGTCATTTACCCCCGGCCACCAGCCTGAGCCAGACATAACCACCGATTCCTGCCAGCAGGGATGCGGCAAGAATACCGGTCTTGGCCATCAACAGATATTCAGGCTGGGAGGCGAAACCCAGTTCGGCAATAAAAATCGCCATGGTAAAACCAATACCGGCCAGCAGCGACACACCGGCAATCTGGGTGAAACGGATATCCGGCGGCAGTTGCGCGATACCCAGCTTTATCGCCAGCCAGCTGCTCAGGGTGATGCCGATAAACTTGCCACCAATCAAACCGATGCCAATGCCCAGGGTAACCGGGTGACTCAGTGTCTCGCTGAGCGAATCCAGATGCAGGGGTATGCCCGCATTGAACAGTGCAAAAATGGGAATCACCAGAAAAGCGACCGGCAGGTGCCAGGCATGTTCCAGCCGTTGCAGGGGCGCTTCCACTTTGAGGATACCGTTTTCCAGTGTCTGCACCACCGAACGCATTTCCACATTCGTCATAATGCTCTTACCGGGTTTATAACTTTTATCAAACCGGTTGATGAGATGTTTCACCTGCCGGCTGAAGCGTTCTGGATCATATTTTGGAATTGCCGGCACAGTAAAGGCGCCCAGCACGCCGGCGATGGTGGCGTGCACACCGGATTTGAGTAAAAAATACCAGAGAAAAACCGCGACGATGGCATAAGGGGAAATCCTGCGTATACCGGCCAGGTTGAAAGCAACCAGCAAACCAAGCAGCGCCAGGGCAATCCAGAGAGCCTCATACACCAGTGACTCGGTATAAAAAATAGCGATCACCACAACCGCGCCCAGATCGTCGACAATCGCCAGCGCCACCAGAAAGGTAATCAGGGCTTTCGGCACCCGATGCGCCAGCAGCACCAGCGCGCCGATGGCAAAAGCGATATCCGTAGCCATGGGGATCCCCCAGCCACGCGCGGCATCGCCATCAGGATTTAAACCCAGATAAATCAGCGCCGGCACCAGCATACCGCCGATAGCCGCAATCATTGGCAGGGCGGCCTGGCGCAGATTCGCCAGTTCTCCCACCAGAATTTCCCGCTTGAGTTCCAGCCCAACGACGAAAAAAAACAGCGCCATGAGACCATCATTGACCCAGTGATGCAGCGTTTTCTCCAGGCTCCAGCTGCCAATGCGAATGCTCACCAGCATGTGCTGTAGATCCGAATAGAAACTGGCCAGGGCACTGTTGGCCAGCACCAGCGCCAGAATCGCCGTGCCCATGAGCAGCATGCCACTGGTGGTCTGGCGGTGAATAAACTCTTCAAACGGGCTAATGACCTTGTCGAAGGATTTTTCCCAGGGCGAAGTGTGTACCCCGCTACCGCTGTCCTGGTTTTCTGATTGCTTCATTTTCATTTGCTCATGTTACCTGTCACCACTAACTGTCGCTCAGTGAGTGGTTCCTGTACGATTCATTTATGCGGCTGTTATAAAAATATTTTTCAGGTAGGAAAAACGGTTTCCAGCAGCTGCTCCGTCTGAATCGGTTCTTCAATGACCCATTCCCCTTCTTTTTTACTATAAGGGTATATAAATAATACCGATGACAGTTCCATCTCCACCTGCAGGCCGATGCCCATTTCCGATTCGGCTTCCAGACTGGTGACCAGTGCCGTGGCGAAAACATTTTCGTTTTCCACATAGCCCCGCAGTTCAGTCACCACCATCGCAATCTGCTCGTTCCAGTCCGCCTCCGGGTTCTTATCCGCCGGGCAGTTCATTTTCACGTCATCATTATCACGGAACACCCGGATACCAAAGGGGATCACCAGTTTATATTCATCCAGCATAGCCCTGGCTGTATCCAGACTGACCGTCACCAGCCGTTCAATCAGTTTTTCTTCGTTCATGTCTTTAGCTTATTCCATATTTTTCACGTTTCAAAAAGCCCCTTAGCGAAATGGGTCAGGTACAGCAACTATCGTCAATGCTTATTGCAATATTAATAAACGCAGAGGACGCAAAGTCGCAGAGGCGCAAAGATTTACAGGCGCATATTATTATAAAACTCTGCGTCTTTGCGACTTTGCGTCCTCTGCGTTATTTATGTTTGCTTGTAGACAACCTATATTCCCGGATTTCGATTCACTCTATCTGAACTGCATGCTGCGTTGGCATCAACGATAGCCGCGGATACAGTTTCAGGGTTTCCGGCGGCAGGCACAGGCTGTTATTACATGCCTGCAGATGCAATTGTATAACCGGGCCGGTTTTTATCGCGCCTCGGTGCAGGAGCACCCTGATCCTGCTGCGGCCCTGATACAGGGCAAGCGGCCTGTCGCTGAAACCCAGCCTGACTTGCTCTGGTGGTGGATAGACCGGCTTTTCCATTTTCCACTGCCCGCCCTCGGCAATATCGATACGCGTTGGGATCAGGTAGTCATCAAGCGGCTCATGGGCATTGACATGCCAGCCCGCATCCAGTTGCAGATCAATCTCAAGTTGATAGCGGTTTTCACCCTTTGCCTGCACAACCGCATCGATGCGGGCATGGCCGCGCGCAGCATACAATGGCAAGGGCTGTTCACCATCACTAATCTCATGCGCGGCAAGCAACAGGCCCGCATGCGCACTGGGCACTTCTTCCACATCTGCGGCAAAGGCGCTCAGCACGGCTCTGGCCTTTTTTTCATAGTTCGGATCACCCGTTCGGCGCGCCAGGCGAATGAGCATTTGCGCGGCGATGGCATTGCCTGAGGGCAGGGTTTTGTCAAAGGCGGATTTCGGCCGCAGCAGCACAGGGGCTTTCATGTTTTCCGCTGTCTGGAAAAAACCACCGTCTTTGTGATCAGCGAAATTCCGCACCATTAACTCGACCATTTTTTTCGCTCGCCGCAGCCATTTTTCATCCTGCTGGATATCATACAGCGTAATCAGCGCCTGTAGATAAAAAGCATAATCTTTCAGTTGCGCCGGCTCGGCAGGCCTGGCGCGAAAATAGATGCGAAAAAACCCATTTTCATCCTGCATCGCCGTCCAGATAAAATCAGCGGCGCTGACCGCAGCCTCAAGATAACGCGGTTGTTCGAGATGGTGCGCGCCCTCAGCCAGCGCCGTGATCGCCAGGGCATTCCAGCTCATGATAATTTTCTCATCCCGCGCCGGGCGCACACGCTGGTCCCGCACCTGCTTCAGTTTGCTGCGAATACCGTCCAGCCGTTGTAACTCACGGCCCTGCGGTAATTTCTGCAGATGCAGGACATTAGCGCCTTCCACTTCACCGTATTCATCCACATCATAAATCTCTGCGGCAAAGCGGCTGTCATCTTTACTCAGGATTTTTTCAAATTCTTCCACTCGCCAGAGATAATAACGACCTTCCTTACCCTCGCTGTCGGCATCCAGTGCGGCATAGAAACCGCCGTCTGGCGCCTGTAACTCCGCCAGCATAAAATCCAGCGTCTGCCGCGCAACGCGTCGGTAAAGAGGATCAGGCTGAATCGTGTCGGCCTGTAGATACAGGCGCACCAGCAGTCCCTGGTTATAGAGCATTTTTTCAAAGTGTGGTGTAGTCCAGCTGGGATCAACCGCATAGCGATGAAAACCGCCGCCCAGCTGATCATAGATTCCGCCCAGCGCCATATGTGTCAGGGTAGTACGCAATACTGTTAACGAATCGCTGTTTTGCCCCGCACCATAACTGTCATCGAGAAACAGGAACAGCCAGGGCTCACGAGGAAACCTGGTCGCCTCACCAAAACCACCCTGATAGCTGTCAAAAATACTGTAAATCTGTCTCAGTGCCTGCTTCCGCAAACTGTCATCCAGTGCAGCCGCTGATCTTGCCCCATCTCCACTGGGCTGCAGCTCCTGTATCAGCTGTTGCGCCTGCTTGCGCACCTGGGTTTCTTTCTCTGCCCAGTCTTTTTGTAATCGCAGCAGCAAATCACGAAATTCTGCAGGCGGATAATAGCCGCCGCCATAAAACGGCTTACCGTCCGGCGTTAAGAATACTGACATGGGCCAGCCCTGCTGACCCCGTAAGTTCATCACTACCCTTGCAAAAAATTCATCCACATCCGGACGATATTCGCGATCAACCTTAATCGCGATAAACCCCTTATTAAGAATTTCGGCGACACCAACATCATCAAAGGATTCCTCTTCCATCACATGGCACCAGTGGCAGGCAGCATAACCAATGGACAGGAAAATGGGTTTGTTCTCGCGCCGGGCCTTCGCAAAGGCCTCCTCGCCCCAGGTATACCAGTCCACCGGGTTATGCGCATGTTGCAACAGGTAGGGGGACGGCTCCTTAATCAGACGGTTGATATAACAGGGCTTATCACCACACAGATGGCGGGTGCGCGGCTGGTAGCCCGGCGGCTGCGCGTGCCAGGCCTCAAGCAGCTGCGCTTTCAGTTCAGGCGGATAATCAAAGCCCTCGGCAAGAGCGGCAACCATCGCCGGCAGCAACAGAAAAACCAGAACCCATTTTATTCGCTTCATAATCATTCACTTGAGCAGACACTTTTGGCCCATTGTTATCAACAAGGCCGTGTCTGTAAACCGTAGCGGGGACAGGGTGATAAAAATACCATGGCCGCTCCCGCACTTCCCTGTGCGCCGCGACACCTGGACATCCCTGTCCAATGAACAACACATTTTCGAATGTCAAGCCAGCAGACACAGGTATTTATCTAAAGCCGCCCGCCTGCTGCGCCGATGAATAACACCATGCAAATAGTTGTTTCTGCCACCTGCAAGGTAAGTCGTTGAATGCCCGTAGAATATGCAAACAAAACCCTGCTCGTCATCGAGAAGGACGCCCACACCGCCTATCTTCTGAATTATATGCTCACACGTGAAGGATTTGAGGTGATCACCTCAGTAAGCTGTGAAACCACCCGCGACATGATTCAAAGCATGACGCCTGCGCTGGCGATATTTATTGATGTCAGTTTCCTGCAGGATTACGACTGCAGCATTATTCATAGCATACGTGCTCTGGCCGCCTGGCGCAGTACACCAATCCTGCTGCTGGCGCAACAGGCGGAAATGGACTTTGTAAAATCCGGGCTTGAGGCCGGCGCCACCGATTTCATCATCCAGCCCTTCAATGCCGCCGAATTGTTGATGCAGATCGAACGGCATACGCAACAGAGTCGCACGGCCTGATGATGGGTTTCGCTTCGCTCTACCCATCCTACTATATCTTCGCAGTAGGATGGGTAGAGCGAAGCGAAACCCATCAATTTCAAAGCTCGGTTTCCGCCGGCACTACTTTTATCACCTCTTCTACGGTCGTCAGTCCCTGCGCAATTTTCTGCGCCCCGGACAGACGCAGCTGAACCATGCCCTCCTTAATGGCCGCCGCACGAATAGCGTTGGCATCACTGTCCTGGCCGATGTTGGCGCGTAGATCCGACGTCATTTTCAGCATTTCATACAGGCCAATGCGCCCACGATAACCGGTGTTACGGCATTTCTCACAGCCCACGGCTTTGAAAAATGTGCCTTCGCCATTGAGCTTCCACGGTGCAGTCATGCTCTTCCAGACATCTTCATCGATGGTAGTCGGCTGTTTGCAGTCCAGACACAGCTGCCGCGTCAGGCGCTGCGCCATCACCCCCAGAACGGTGGCGTTGATCAAATAGGCCGGGATGCCAATTTCACGCAGACGGGGAATAGCTGCCGCCGCATCATTGGTATGCAGGGTGGAGAGCACCAGATGGCCGGTAAGCGCCGCCTGGATGGCCATCTCCGCCGTTTCCTTATCACGTATCTCACCCACCATGATAATGTCCGGATCCTGACGCAACAGCGTGCGGATGCCCGAGGCGAAGTTCAGACCGATATTCTGCTGCACCTGCATCTGGTTAAAACGGGGTTCCACCATTTCGATGGGATCTTCCACCGTGCAGACATTCACCTCCGGCTGGGCAAGCTGCTTGAGGCTGGAATAGAGCGTGGTCGTCTTGCCCGAACCGGTCGGCCCGGTTACCAGTACAATGCCGTGCGGCTGGGCGATCATCTGCTTCCAGCCTTTGATGTCTCGTTCACTGAATCCCAGCGCGGAAAAATCTTTCACCAGCACGTCGGGATCAAAAATCCGCAGCACCAGCTTCTCGCCAAAAGCCGTGGGCATGGTCGAAAGACGTAGTTCGATCTCATGGCCGTCGGGCATCCTGGTCTTGATGCGCCCATCCTGGGGGCGGCGCTTTTCCACCACATCCATACGCCCCAGCACCTTGATGCGACTGGAAACAGCGGTCATCACCGGGCTCGGCATTTCATAAACAAGGTGCAGCACGCCGTCAATACGAAAGCGGATATTGCCCTTCTCACGCCGGGGCTCCATATGGATATCACTGGCGCGCTGGTCAAAGGCAAATTGCAGTAACCAGTCTACGATCTGCACCACGTCGTGATCATTGGCGTCCAGCCGGCCGCTGCGGCCCAGCTCGACCAGCTGCTCCAGGTTGGAGATACCGGGAATATTGTCATCCTTGCCCAGGGTCGCGCGCTGAATGGAATGGCTGACCGAGTAGAGCTCACCGAGGTAGCGCGTGATGTCCAGGGGGCTGGCCAGCACCCGTTTGATTTCCAGCCCGGTAACATGCGCCAGCTCAGTCTCCCAGCTGCGCACATAAGGCTCGGCGGTGGCAATCACCACTTCCTGTTCATTGACTTCCACTGGCAGAATCTTGTGCCGGCTGGCGTAAGCGGAAGACATGACTGCGGTAACGGCGGTGACATCTACCTTGAGAGGATCGATGCGAAAAAAAGGCAGATCGCTTCGACTCGCCAGCCACTGAAGCAGGACATCCATGGTCAATAGTTTGCCCGCAGCCTGCTGGTCCCGCCAGTCACGCTCAGCGATGATCACCAGGGGATGAATGTCCAGCCGGGCATTGCGCCCCGGCGCCATAAAGGAATCCACGTCACTTTGTTGCAGCCGGCCATCACTAACCAGCATCTGCATCAGCTGATGCAGACTAAGGTGACGATCCGGTTCAATGTTCTGTACGTTCACATGAGCCATGACAGATTAAGATTTTTTCCTGTGGAAAAAAGAGAGTGATGGGTTTCCCTCTGGACTTCGCGTGGGCACAAAACCCATGCACCACAGGCACTTCCTTCGGTCGCCCATCCTGTAATATCTGTATCAGAGTTTCTATTTACCCGCACGCACCAGACCGCCCAGCCCGGCCTGTTCCAGTTGTTCATACAGATAGGCGCGAATGCTCTGGACATCTTCCATCACCATCACCGTACTCAGAATTTCATTGGCGCGTTCACGTGTGAGATTGCGCACTACCCATTTGATCCGTGGCAGACTCGCCACACTCATGCTCAGGCTTTCGATACCCATACCTACCAGCAGGATAGCGGCAGCCGGATCACCGGCCATCTCACCGCAGACGCTAACCGGTTTGCCATAAACTCGGGCGCTTTCCACTACCTGCATCATGGCGCGAATCACCGCCGGGTGCAGGGAATCATACAGTTCGGCAACCCGAGCATTGTTACGATCTACCGCCAGCAGATACTGGGTAAGATCGTTGGTGCCGATAGAAAGGTAATCCACTCGCCGCGCCAGACTGCCGGCCTGATACACCGCAGACGGCACTTCGATCATCACGCCAACACGGGGCATTTCGATATCCTCCCCCTCTTCCAGTAGCTCGCCATAAGCCTGATGGATCAGGCTCAGGGTATCGGTCAGTTCGGAGACATCGCTGATCATGGGCAACAAAATATTCAGGTTGTTGAGGCCGATGCTGGCCCGCAGCATGGCGCGAATCTGCACCAGGAAAATTTCAGGGTGGTCAAGGGTAATACGAATGCCACGCCAGCCCAGGAAAGGATTTTCCTCGTCAATAGGAAAATAGGGCAGCGCCTTGTCGCCGCCCACATCCAGGGTGCGCAGCACCACCGGATCCGGCGCAAAAGATTTCAGCACCTGCCGATAGATAATGCGCTGTTCTTCCTCACCGGGAAAACGCTGACGAATCATAAAAGGAAACTCGGTGCGATAAAGTCCGATGCCTTCTGCCCCACTCTCCTGAGTCGGCGACATATCAGCCAGCAGGCCGGTATTGACATACAGGTGAATTTTTTCTCCATCGATGGTTTCCGATGGCAGGCCTTTCAGGCTTTGCAGTTCTTCCGAGAGTTCCTGTTCCTGATCCAGCAGCCCCTGGTACTCCCGGCGCACGGTTTCGGAGGGTGAAATATAAACCCGGCCGCTGTAGCCATCGACAATCACTTCTCGACTGTCGATATACCGCACCGGTAAATCCGCCGCCCCCATGACCGTCGGCAGCCCCAGCGCACGCGCCAGAATCGCCACATGCGAAGTGCGCGAACCGCGCACCGAAATTACACCGGCAATCCGATCCATCGGCATATCGGCCAGCATCGAGGGCGTGACTTCCTCGCTAACAAGAATGGTGTTGTCACTGAAATCCGTGTCCGCCGGGGTATCCTGTTGCAGATGCATGAGTATGCGCCGTCCAAGGTCGCGCACATCGTCACCACGTTCACGCATATAACTGTCTTCCATCTCCCGAAAGACCTGTTCATGCTCCAGAATGACCTCGCGCAGGGCGCCGGCCGCCCAGTTGCCTTTTTTTATGCCCGTACGAATACCATCCGTAATAGAATCACTTTCCAGCATCAGGATATAGGCATCAAAAAGCGCGTGCTCCTGTGAAGGTAGTTTATCCTCGAGCCGTTGGGACATAATGCGCAATTCCTGGCGTACCGCAGAGAGCGCTTTCTCGAACTTGTCCAGCTCAGCCGAAATATCCTCAATCTGCCGATCCGGCACCGCAGAAATATCCGCCAGCGGATACACGACCCGCGCTGTACCGATAGCCACGCCCGATGCGCCCGGCAAACCAACAATCGGACGCGAATCCGGCAGCACATTTTTCGCCCCTTTCGAACCAACAATATCACCGCTAACTTCGGCATGGGCGATCGCCCCGGCCAGTTGCGCAGCAACGGTAATCATGAAGGTTTCGCTTTCCTCATTGAAACTCTGCGCGGCGTGATCCTGCACCACCAGCACGCCCACTACCTTACGGTGATGAATAATCGGTACCCCAAGAAAAGCGTGATAGGACTCTTCACCGGTTTCAGGAAAATAGTGGTATTTAGGGTGTGCCAGAGCACTGCGCAAATTGATGGGTTCGGCGCGAGCGGCCACCAGGCTGACCAGGCCCTCACCTTCCTGCAGGCGCACCTTGCCCACCGCTTTCTCATTCAGCCCATCGGTAGCCATGAGAATAAAGGCGCCGTCACTATCACGCAGATAGACTGAGCAGACGCCCACATTCATAACCGCCTTGACGCTGTGGGTGATGATCGACAGCGCCTGCTCAAGATTGCGCGCCTGATTTACTTCCTGTACGAGTCGTCTTAGGGTTTCAAGCATGGGTATATTTCGTGATCCTACAGGGGGCTGGATTGACGAATTCAGCTGTGGGCAATGGACAGGGGTGAGCGATTGAGCATGGGCATCAGTTCTTCCAGCGCCCGCAGATAAACCGCGCGCTTGAATTCAATCACCTCTTTGACCGTAACCTCCGGCGACACCCAACGCCAGTGATCGAATTCAGGCTCGGCCGAGGTATTCAGACACACCCGCCCCTCACTGGTGGTTAGTTTGAGCAGAAACCAGATCTGCTTCTGGCCGATGAAACGATTACCGCGATTATGCTGGCGAAGCATGTGCGGGGGTAGTTGATAACGCAGCCAGTCGCGGGTACAACCAAGCAACTCAACATCCCCGGCCTTCAGGCCAATTTCCTCTTCCAGCTCGCGATACAACGCCTGCTTCGGTGATTCATTATGCTGGATACCCCCCTGAGGAAACTGCCAGGCATTCTCACCAATACGGCGCGCCCAGAACAGCCGCCCGTCAGGGTGACAAAGTATAATTCCAACGTTTGATCTGTATCCTTCTGTATCAATCACTTGCACACTATCCTTCAACCCGGATCCAGATTGTTTCACACTGTCGCGAAGGCGGCAAATACGGCCCGCTAATTCTGGAAGCAATGTCTAATTTTAAACCATTTTTCACCAAAGTCAGTGCTCACTCACGTCTATACTGGAGAAAATTACGCCACCATAGCCAGCCTGACATCTAAAAAAACACAGATTAATTCCGTTCACCCGGAACCTGTCGAAGGGTATAGTATGTCACGTTATAATTTCGTGGCGCCCTCACCCGGGCTCCAAAGTCTATCGTGAACCCCTGGACACTACTCAGGGCAGGTCTGCTAAACGGAATTCACCATGAACAAAGAAATTAACCCGTATTTTCCCAGGGTCTGTTGATCTTTCAGATGTTAGGCTGATTTTGAGGAAATTTTAGTCCTGACAAGGCATTTTTTACGTATCAATGCACTCCATTGATAGTAAAAAATAACGCAGGCAGGGCTAAAATTAGCCAAAATCAGAC
>JASBTR010000166.1 GCA_030148325.1 Gammaproteobacteria bacterium | reverse complement strand
CACAGGCACTTCCTTCGGTCGCCCCAACCGAGTCCGGTTCGATATTCTGCTGGGCTTCATTTTATTCAGCCCAACCTGCTATTTCGCTACAGGCAGCGAAAACCTGTAGGAGCGGGCTTGCCCGCGAATAGTTTGAGGTTCAAGCAACCGCTTTCGCAAGCAAGCTTGCTCCTACGATTTAATACCCCGTCCGCTTGCGACGGGGTTGTTTATTCTTCGTTCACACATACCCACTAATTACAGACAGATTATAATGTGCTCTCGCTTGAAATTACCCAAAAAGGTAATATATTAGAAATATAATGTATTTTTACCCTATAAGGTAAATTATGATTTACCTTATTTGATAATTACTCTATTATTTTAACTATATTTACTGTTTATGGAAATTTTCAACTATGCGAGAAGTTTTATCCAGGCTGCTTGAGCAAATTATCGAAGCCGGCCGGAATCAGGGGCTGGATCAGAAAACCCTGGTTGCCAGGGCCGGTCTGGGCGCCAGTACGCTCTCCAAGCTAAAACAGGCGGATGATGTGCGACTCTCAACCCTGGTGCGACTGGCCAATGTTGTCGGTTTACGCATCACTCTCAGTCCCAATGATCCCGTACTGGAAAAACTTATCGAAAGGAACTTCTTTGATGACGAATAGACAGCATAGCCATGACAACAGATCGTGAAGCCGTCGTCTGGACCCGTTGCGGCAACGCCCCACTCAAAATGGGCCGTTTCACCGTTACCACGACCGAGTGCCGCTTCAGCTACGAATCGGCCTATATCGACAGTGGCCTGCCGGGGCTGGGTGTGCTCTATAAACCAGACTTCGTCGGCACCACCACCATCGCCTGGAAACGCTCGCCCTATTTTGACTTACTGCCCCAGCTACAGACGCTGATCCCTCCGGCCAGCGAGGATAACTTCCAGCGCCAGCTGATTCTTTCCTATCTGGCACAACAGAATCAGACACCGGAACCGGGTTTCGACAGTGACTGGGCCATTCTCATGGTTTCCGGCCACGGCGGCATCGGCCATCTGGATGTCTTCCGTGATGACGAACAGGCACGCGAATGGTACGCCGATAGCCGTCCTCCTGAACTATTCCCGATCAAAAATGAGTTCGGTTTTTCCCTGAAGGAGTTTCTGATCTGGCTGGATGACAGCGCTGGAACCCTGATCGAAACGCTGGGTCCTACACCCAGTGTCGGCGGCGCCATTCCAAAACTGTTACTCTCCATCCCCCGCAATGGCTGGGATGGCCGCATCGGCCTGCCGACCCATGGCGCGGTGGACGGACTCACCGACATCGTGCTGAAGTTCGAAAAAAACACCTATCCCGGGATCGTCGAACTGGAGGCCCTGGCGCTGGAACTTCATCGTCAGGCCGGCTTCGATGTACCCCGCCACTGGACCACAGAAATTAACGGCATGCCGGCAATTGCTATCGAACGTTATGATCGGAATAACAACGGGAAACCCCTGTTCACCGAAACCCTGTATTCTGTGCTGGCTACAGGTGACAGCCGCATCACCCATCATTACAGCAGCAGTTATGATGCTATTGGCCGTGCTATCGATCGCTCGCCCATTGCCATTGTCTCCGACCCCATGCAGGCGAAATTACATCTACTCAAACGTCTGCTGATGTCCTTTGCCACTGGCAACGGTGATCTGCACCTGGAAAATTTGTCGCTGCTTCAGTGCGGAGAACAGCTTTGTTTTTCACCCGTTTACGATCCCACGCCCATGCGCGCCTATAGCCGGCACGATATGCTCAGCGTCATGTCTTTCGGTAATTATGGTGAACTGGATGCCAGCGATAAGCCCATTGATTTCAGCACCGCCGTCCTGCGCTTAAGCAGGAACCTCGGTATCAACCGGAATGCGCTGAAAGATATGCTTGAAGAAGTGCTATATGTCACCCGTAACTATATACAGCAGCTTCAGTCCTTATCAACTCTGCCGGAGAACAACAAAGCCCACCTCAGCGCGATCATTCTCGATATGAGGACAAAGCTAACAACACTGGCTTCAGTCCAGATCCATGCGTCAGAAAAGCATGAATAAATAATCGAGCTTGAGACGATGAGACTGATTTTAAAAACCATGCAGCCTGGGGATCTATGGTCTATATATTTATCATCCTGATTGCCCGGAAATATTGTTGGAATAAACCACCCCGCCGCAAGCGGACGGGGTATTAAATCGTAGGAGCGAGCTTGCTCGCGAAAGCAGTTGGATAAACCTCAACTATTCGCGGGCGAGCCCGCTCCTACCAGTTTTCACCACCCGCTACTACCGGTTTTCGCCGCAAGCAGCGGGAAATTTAACCCATAGAGATTAAAGCGAGAAAGGCATGCGGGCTGATAACCCTGGCTATTGCCGACGACTGAGTCTGTTTGCGCTACTGGTTCTGGCAGGCTGGAGCCTGCCTGGCATTTCAACTACAAACGAGGCCAACAAAGTTCTGGTGCTAAACACTGCTTTTATTGATCCCCTGTCCAGCGAAAAACAGACTGGCTTTGTTGACCGTATAGTAAATGAAGCGCTGAACCAGCTCGGCTATGAGCTGGAATCCGTCCACCTTCCAGCTGAACGCGCACTGATCAACGCTAATGCCGGAATTGACGATGGAGACCTGTTACGCATTGGTGGGCTACAGAAAATCTATCCCAACCTGATCCAGGTGCCGGAAAAAATTATGGACATGGAGTTTGTCGCCTTTAGTCGAAATGCATCTTTTCCAATATCTGGCTGGCAAAGCCTGAAGCCCTGGTCAGTTGCCATCATCACCGGCTGGAAAATTCTGGAACAGAATATTACCGAAACGGCAGAACTTACCAAGGTTAAGAATGCCGATCTACTTTTCAAGCTCTTACTGAAAGACCGCACCGATATCATTGTCTACTCACGCTGGATTGGGCTTGCTTATATTAAAAAATATAATCTCAAAAACATAAAAATACTGGAACCGCCTCTGGGCAGGCGCAGCATGTATGTCTATCTGCACAAAAAACACCGGCACCTGGTGCCCAAACTTGCGGCAAGCTTGCGCAGTATGAAACGGGATGGCCGCTATCAGCACATATTTGAAAAAATTCTGGCGCCACTCGAACAAAGACACAATTATGACTAAGGGGCGCTCAGACACCTACAAACCCGGTATTGCACGCCGACTGATCATCTATGTGGTACTGTTCAGTTCTTTTATTACCGTGCTTGCCACTGCCCTGCAGCTCTACTGGGATTACAAAAATGATATTGGTTTTATTAAAAATCAGTTACAACAAATTGAAGATGTCAACCTGAAAAGTATCAGCGAATCCCTGTGGACATCAGATATCAAAGAACTCCGCACTCACATAGAAGGCATCTCACAACTGCGTGACATACAGTACCTGGAAATTCGGGACAATGAAAAAACATGGGTTTCCAAAGGCGAACCGCTATCCGGAAACACCCTGTCACGTCAATATCCACTGCTCCATTCTCACCGGGGACAGGAACTTGAAATTGGCATATTAACAGTCAGCGCAAGTCTGGATGGCGTGTATCAGCGTCTGCTGGACAAATTCTGGGTCATCCTCGCCAGTAATGCCGTTAAAACATTTCTGGTCGCCAGTTTTATTCTTTTTATTTTTTACCAGCTGATTACCCGGCACTTACTTACAATTGCCGACTTTGCCCGCGATCTCAACATCAACCAGCCAGGCAAATTATTAACTTTATCACGCACACGTAAACAAAATGAGAATGCCGATGAACTTGACATGGTTGTCAACGCAATAAACCAGATGCAGAGAAATATGGAAGAAGCTTTCGGCGCGTTAAAAAAAAGCGAAGATCAGGTTCGACTTCTGATGGATTCAACCGCCGAGGCCATTTACGGCATAGACACAGATGGGCGCTGCACTTTTGCCAATCCTGCCTGCCTGCATTTGCTTGGTTATGACAATTATGCTGATCTGGCCGGCAAAAACATGCATGAACTGATTCACCATACTTATCCGGATGGCAGCGCCTCTCCGGCGGAATCCGGTCATATCTATAAGGCGGCTCACTCAGGCCAGTGTACACACATAGACGATGAAGTGCTCTGGCGCAGGGACGGCAGCAGTTTCCCGGCCGAATACTGGTCTCATCCGATTCGCAAAGACAACGAGCTTATCGGTGCAGTAGTAACCTTTATTGATATCAGTGAACGCAGGCATGCCGAAGATGAATTAAAAAATTACCGTGACCATCTTGAAGAACTGGTTGCTGAACGGACCAGCGAGCTTACCCGCATAAACAGGGAGCTTGAGACTTTTAGTTACTCTGTTTCACATGACCTGCGTGCACCACTGAGGGCAATTGATGGTTTTTCCCAGGCATTGCAGGAAGACTATGCCGGACAAATTGATGACACAGGTATAAATTATCTACAACGCATACGTACAGGCTCCCAACGTATGGGAAATCTGATTGATGATTTGTTATCACTATCGCGCGTTTCCCGCATTGAGATGAGTCGAGCCGATGTCAACCTGAGTCTGCTGGCTGAAAAATCTGTCCACAAATTGCAGGAAATGTACCCTCAGCGCAAGGTGAAGATAAAAATTTCAGATAATATTCAGGCGCAGGGCGATGCTCGCTTGCTGGAGATCGTTTTCGATAATCTGCTGGGTAATGCATGGAAATATACCCACAAAAAACAATCCGCATCCATCGAATTTGGGCTAAGTGAGAAAGATGGAAAAACAGCTTATTTTGTCAAAGACAATGGCGCAGGATTCGACATGCAATATGCGACCAAACTCTTTGGCGCATTCCAGCGGCTGCATGGTAATGAATTCGAGGGCACAGGCATTGGCCTTGCCACTGTATCACGCATCATACACCGGCATGGTGGCGCAGTATGGGCAGAAGCCATACCGGACGAGGGTGCTGTTTTTTATTTCACTCTGACAAAATAAAGTACCTGCTGAACAATATTGCCCGCATCAGATAAACAGCCCATAGTTAATCGCCCCACCAATGTGGGTAAATAACCAGAGACTGATAAAAATTCGACCATACAGCTTATGATGTCGGTTCAGGTGTAAATTATTTTCGGGATACTTTACCTGCCAGAGGCGAGCCAGCACCAGCGCCGTCGCACCCAGCAATGCCATCAGGCCAGCTACCCCATGCACAATAAGCCAGAGGATATATTCTTCCTTTACCTGCAACAGGGGCCGTGGCTGTCGACTCTGCCATAGATATATCGCAATAAACACCCAGGCTGCCAGGGTCAGAAAAAGCATAAGCTGGCGGTGTCGCCGCCGATTACCATAACGGGCAAGACGCCAGGAGAATAACAACAGTATCATTGCCACCAATGTCCATGCCAGGCTGAGATTTAAAAACAGGTCGTGTTCAGACATATACGTTATAAAAAGCTCGATTATTTTTCATAAAGCATAGCCCTGAATACGCCTGTTTGCAGATAACAGGCTGATAAAAACTTTAACCGACTGACAAACCATCTCATTCAATAACTTTTCGTCTCAAAGCTTTGACTTTCCCGCGTTTTGTTTTCCTGTCCAGACGTTTTTTCTGCGAGCTGCGCGTCGGCCGGCTGGGTTTGCGTTTTTTTTGCACCACGGCAACACTTTGAATAATCAGCTGCAATTGCCTCAGCGCTGCCTCTCGATTCTGCACCTGGCTTCGGTGCTGCTGCGCCTTAATAACAATAACACCATCTTTGGAAATACACTGGCGCTTAAGTTTTAGCAGCTTCTCCTTGTAGAATTCGGGCAGCGAGGAAGCACGAATATCAAAGCGCAGGTGTATCGCGGTAGCCACCTTGTTGACATTCTGCCCACCCGCACCCTGGGCGCGAATGGCGGAAAAGTTTATCTCATTGTCGGGAATAGAAATTCTTGATGAAATATACAACATAGCACCACCACTATTGCATATTTCCCTCACCTCTCAGGCGCGGGAAATAAATTTTCCGGTACTGGTATTCACCTTGATGGCTTCACCGCTTTCCAGATATTCCGGCACCTGAATTTCCAGGCCGGTAGATAAACTCGCCGGCTTGGTGCGCCCGGTAGCCGTCGCCCCCTTTATACCCGGTGCAGTCTCGACAATTTCCAGGATCACCGACTGCGGTAGTTCAATCGCCAGAATATTGCCATCAACCAGCAACGCCGTAATGCCTTCCAGACCTTCAGTCAGGTAACCCAGCTGGCTATCCAGTTCCTCTTTATCCAGGCTGTACTGGCTGTAATCCTCCATATTCATGAAGGTATAGATCTCACCATCTCTGTAGGAATACTGCACCTGGGTACGCAGACAGTCTGCATTTTTAAGCAGATCATCCCCCTTATAGGATTCATCCAGTTTCTGCCCATTTTGCAGATTGTTGAAACGAATTTTATACAGGGTCGATGCACCGCGCGAAGATGGGCTTTTCGCTTCCACCTGTTTAACTACATGTGGCATGCCATTGATATCAACCACCATTCCACGTTTCAGATCACATGCCTTTGGCATTTGTACACTCCTGATTCCTGTAATATTCAAACATTTACCCCGCCTGCAACAATAAACAGGGCTGCCGCGCATTCTAAATAACTGCGACGAATAGTCTAGCGTTTTTGCATCTCTTCCCAGGGTCTGTTGATCTTTCAGATGTTAGGCTGATTTTGAGGAAATTTTAGTCCTGACAAGGCATTTTTTACGTATCAATGCACTCCATTGATAGTAAAAAATAACGCAGGCAGGGCTAAAATTAGCCAAAATCAGAC
>JASBTR010000165.1 GCA_030148325.1 Gammaproteobacteria bacterium | reverse complement strand
GTCGAAGGACAAGCAGATTAAACACTCTATTCACAGTATTTCCACGCTCATGGTTCGACAAGGCTCTCCTGAGCGAAACCGAAGGGCTCACCACGAACGTGGAAATTTACAAGTGATCTGGTATTTGGAACAGCTATTTAGATGCGCAAACACAGGAAAAATAAACTACCTGCGAAGCATCGCCTGCAGGTTTGCCTTCTACCCTGTGGGCACCATGAGACGAACAGCATTTGTTTCAACATTAAATATTTTGTGCGCCTGAAGGCGCACCTACAATGGTTCATCTGCTTAAGACTAAACACAGCACAGATGACATTGCCTATGGCATCTGCTAGTTTAGGGTTTGATTAACAGGCAATAAACAACCCCGCAGCAAGCGGACGGGGTATTAAATCGTAGGAGCGAGCTTGCTCGCGAAAGCGGTTGGATGAACCTCAAACTATTCGCGGGCAAGCCCGCTCCTACCGGTTTCCGCCACCCGTTCCTACCGGTTCTCGCCGCAAGCAGCGGGGAATTTAACCCATAGAAATTAAACTCGGGTGAACCTGCAGTGAAATTGCATTCAAGCCTTAAAAGCGCCGGCGCAAAAATAAAATATCTCACACTCACCAGCCTGCTTTGCCTGCTGTTTACTCTGAGCGCGCAGGCTCTCGGTTATGAGAAGCAACTTGATTTCAATGTGCATCTGCAATCGGTAAAATCAGACTGGCGTTATGACAACGCACGGCGTCGGACGCGCATCAGCCGTGCCGGTTTTGGCTGGTCTGAATCGTTTGGCCCCTATCTCTCCGCCGGGCTGTTACTGGGTTACCTTGATCTCAGCCAGGCCGACAATCCCCTCGATGTGGCAAAACTCAGCAGCGGCTATTATGGCGGCCTGCAGCTTGATGGGCAGATCATTGAAAACCGTTATCTCAAACTGAAACTGAACCTGTCCTTGCTTTACAACGAGACCCAGAATCAGGACGCCAGTCAGAACCTGACCAATGTCTGGACACAGATAGAAATGAAACTACTGGCGCGGATCCCTGTAAGCGAGAGACTGGGCCTGCGGTTAGAACTCAACAGCTATCGGCTACGTGGGGAACAGCGAAACAGCGGCGCGATTTCCAGTATTAATAATTTCACCCACGATCAAAGTATGGGCTACAGCACCGGTCTTGATCTGGCCGTTGATCGCAACGCCAGCATCGGCTTCGACTGGTCAGGGGGAAATCGTGAAGGTGGACGGATTTATTTTCGGCGCCTGTTTTAAGTTTTTTTAGCGACAACTTGTAAAAAACGCAGAGAACGCGAAGGCGCAGAGGTTATTATTTTAATAAACTACCCTGCAGCAAGCTATGTGGGTATTGCCTGTAGGTTCGCCTTCAGGCGAACATGTGCGGTTGAAGCCGCACCTACAATAGAATATCACCGCAAGCAGCGGAGAATTAACCTGCAGAAATTAATTCGAGATTAAATTTATAAAAACGCTGCATCCCCGCGTTATTCACAACTAATACCAAAGCGAAAAATACAACTGCAGTACATTGGCGGAGAAACTGTACTGCGGTTCACTGCCGGCAGGAGCGCTGCTGTCACGCAGGTCACGAAAATCCTGGTAGTCGAACAGAATATAGTCGTATTTAAAACTCAGGCTGGCGCGTTCGATAGCGCGCCAGTTGTGCAGGAATTCATAACTGACGCCAAGCCCAATTGTCTGACTGGTAAAGGTGCTGATTTCCTTGTCTCGGCCATAGAAATTCTGTGACTGGCTATAGGGAAACAAATCGGAATAAAAATCCGCTTTTGTCTGGCTGTAAATCCGGTATTTTAAATCGAAGATCCAGTTGCTTCTGTAGGCATGGGTATACCCCAACTGGAGATGACTGGCGAGAATACCCCAGCTATCATCAAACAGGCGATATTCCCCGTGTATCGAGGCGCGGATTGGCAGGTGATAAAGCAGGCGCACAGCCGCCGCATTACTGGTGCGTGTGCGTGGGTATTTCTCCGGCTCATAACTATACCCCTTGCCACTGCTGGCATCGAGATAACGCACCGAGCGATAGGGATTATTCAGGAACCCTTCATCCGTTACCGTTTCAAAACCCAGATCCAGGAGCATGTTTTTTGTCAGAATCTGTGACAGCCCCACACGATACTGTTGACGTTTTACATCTTCGGAAAAACGGGGATCACCCCGCTTTCCAACCACATCGTTACCCTGTGCATAGCCCATGCTGATAGTCATCATGTTGCCAAACAGTTCCTGACTTAAACTGAAAGATGCGGTTTTAGCCTCATAGTCATTTTCACTGCTGCTGGTATAATTAATGCCCATGATCGTATCGGCATGCAGATAATCCACCCCGACGCTGGTTTCAGTACGTTGTTCTGAGTAGGCGCTGGCGGTAGTCACCACATCGATCGAGGCGCTGCTAATCGCATCCACATAATAATTGGCTGAAGCGGAAAGATTTTTTCCGATGCTCTTGCGCACCAGAATCGAAGGCCCGGTCACCTGTACACCGCCACCGTTATAGGAATGATAAAGCGCATCGGCGCGATCTTCAGGCAGGACCGCCGCCAGCAGGGAGTGACAGAACAACAGGCCGCCCGGCAGCAATAAAATGGCGCGCAAATATCGTTTCATTTCATTTCAGTTCAGACGCAAGCATTTTTAAAACCGGCATCAGTTACAACCACAGCCGCCGCCCTGCCCGTTTTCTGCGCCACGCGCGCCTTCACGCGCCTGATAGACATGGTTGGTATAGGCGCTGGAGACAGGATCCCGACTGAAGCTCATGATCGGATCCGCCAGCCGGGCGCGCTCATACGGCTTAACCCAGGGCGTCGGTGCGCTGCAGGCACAGAGCAATAATAAAGACAGAAACAGACTGATATTTTTCACCGCATTATTCTCGGATCAGTTTCTTTATTTCATTTTTATATAACAAATCGTATTCCGGTAGATAGCCTTTATGCTCACTGCGAAGTTTGCCATCACGGTCAACAAAAAAACTGCTCGGCATGGCAGTTATTTTATATTTCTCACTGATTTTCTTGTCGCTGTCGAACAATATTGGGAAACTGACATTGATCACTTTCAGCAAGGACTCGGCCTGAGCGGGATCATCATCAACATTGACACCAAGAACAACAAAGCCCAATGCCCTGTATTTCTTATACAGTTTTTCCAGCACCGGCATTTCCTGACGACAGGGACCGCACCAGGACGCCCAGAAATTGACCAGCACGACCTGGCCACGCAATTCACTCAACTTGACGTTTTCCCCACTACGGCTTTTCAGGGTGAAATTAGGCGCCATTTCCGACTCTGCATGAACAGTCGTCAACAGAAATGTTGAGGCGCAGACCATCAATACAATCCGCCTGAAACTGAGAAACATTTTTTTATTCATAAAGCTCTCCTGTATTTCTGTTATATCTCGTGAAATTATCAATAAGTTATTTCGATGTAAGCTCAGACCGGAATCCAGTTACGCGTGCGCATCAACCCCGTGCCCAGCCTGTGGGCTGTCATCGAGACCCCTCTTAGAAAAAAATCGACAGCCCCAGACTCATTTCAATATTGTTGGTTGACCTTTTCTCGCCTAATAATTCCATATCAAACACGTGATTGCGAACATCCGCATGTACGGCCAGCCAGTCGGTGGCGAGGAAGCGATAACCAAAACCATAGTTGATGGTATAGCGATCATCCCCGGCAAAGGTGGTACTACCAATACCACCGATCAGATAAAAGGCCGTATTAAACGCCAGTTTCTGCGTCAGAAACGCTTCACCCGGCAATAGATTGTAACCTACCGAGAGATTGTAATAACTCAGTCTGCGCTGATCATTCGTTAGCAGTTCCACCGATCCGCTGAGTCGCTCATAACTGGTTTTGGTGGTCGTGGTCTGACCTGCACTGGCCTCAAAGAAAAATCCTTCGGAGACATGAAACGCCAGCCGTGCGCCAATGATATTATTGACTCCAAAATCTTCAACGCTCATGAGCCCGGCAAAAACCGTAACTTCAAAATTCTCGCTGTCGATCTTCGACTCATCTATTTCGCGTCGGTACACTTCCGGTTCAATCACCGGCTTTTCATCAGTCAGCGTTTCCTCTGACGCTTCGACCACCACTGGCAACCAGACAAGACTGCTGACAAGCACCAGCAGTAGAAACGTCGACTTCAGTAAAATGCTGAAAACCCAATTTGCCATACACTTATTTCCTGATTTTCATTCTGGCTGCTGAAAATAACCAGGTCCTTGTAATCAAACCGCATAATAAAACGTTTAGTCAGATATACTCGCAAGCCCAGTCCTACATGGCTGGTATTATTCATGCGATCCCGCGTCTGCACCAGCGCCGTCTTCGGCGTGGTCTGAATCACGCCGGTTCCCAGCGCAAAATACGGGGAAAACCGCCATTCGGGAAAGGGATGCGCGAGCAGAGAAACATTCCCCATAATACTGCTGGAATAGCTGCCCAGTATGTGGGAAGCGGACAGTTCCAGCGACAGATTATGGGTAAAACCGTAATCAGTCCAGGCGCTGATGATCGTGGCGCCGCTGAAGTCTCCTGAACTGATGCCCATTTCCCAGCGCCGACGAGCAAAATCACCCTCTGCGACATCATGAATCTGCAACCGCGTCCCTGCCGGCGTCAATGTCTGAGCCATTTGTTCACGCCGCACCCAGCCTTCCTTACCCTTCTCGGTGCGCACCTTGTACCATTCAGTCTTGCGCTTGAGGATCTCAACCCATTCACCGCGCTCCACCACATAAAAAACCGGATAGCCACTACCTGCGCCGGTCTGCATCTCCAGATAGGGATCGGCGACCTGTACACGCGGAATATCCTCCTGCGCCTGTGCAAAGCCCAGCAGCAACAAGCTGCAGAAAAGTAAAATTCCCTGATAAAACATGAAATCCTGATACGGGTGAACTGGTATCCAGCAATAAAATACGCGCTCCAGACACCAGTTTATAGAATGTTAATTTTTATGTCCGCAAATGAACACAAATAAAAATAAGGACGCCCGGATTAATCCACCGCAAAAATTTGTAATAAACCACCCCGCCGCAAGCGGGCGGGGTATTAATTGCAGGTTGGGCTGAGTGAAACGAAGCACCACAGGCACTTCCTTGCTCACCCAACAGAGCCTCATTCGATATTCTGTTGGGCTTCATTTCATTCAGCCCAACCTACTGTTTCGCTGCAAGCAGCGGGGAATTAAACCCAATAGAGATTAAACGTAGAAATTATATAATTTTGATTATTAATAATTTTTTCTTTGCGCCTCTGCGTCTTTGCACCGTGAGAACCTTGCTTCGCAAGTTTCATTCGGTACTTCCTACGCTTCGCTCCGGTCGCGTTCTCTGCGTTAATTAACCCCTACTTAAAAGTCTCGCGTTGCTCAGGGCGCATCATAACTATTATTATAATATTGTGCGCCGATATCCAGCCACTCGGAAATCAGGCGCAACTCTGCTGCCGTCAACATCCCGCTGTGATCCACCCAGGTTCCACCGTTGAAATAAATCTGTGTACCGTCATCCGCTTTCAGACGGCGTCGGGCGTCCAGTTCAGTCTCGGTCAGTTTCTCGATAAAATAACTGCCTCTGGCAGTATAGGAGGGGGCAAACATGGCGACCGAGACACCGAAGGTGTCGAAAATTTCATTACCGTCGATATCCAGAATGGGATTGCCATCGGCATCCTCGCGCCGCACCCGCCGCACCTGCAACACGCCATCCACCACCTCCAGTTGCCGGTCGCCATAGAATAGCTCGCGATAGGATTCCAACTGGCGCGGATTGGGGGAATCGCCATCACTTAGGTCAAGCTGGGCGGCCGGCACCCGCGCAGAGCCATCGGCCGGATTGATCGGGCTGTGACAGAAAATGCACTGATCATCCCGCAGAACGGTAACCCCATCGGCCGGATCGATCACCGGACGGGAGACGCTCCAGAGGGGATGAATATGGGTGGCATAGTTGATCACGATACGGCAGGCATTGTTCCACTCACTCAGGCATTCCGGCGCCACCGGTACTGTCGTCTCGAGATCGGCATAGCGATAACCGAAGTCGCTGTCCACGCCGTACCAGAAATCTCTGAACACCAGATCGACACCGGAATTCATCGCTGAGGAGTCAACCCGGCCACGACGCGTCGCCATAGTCTCACCACTGATTAGCGAGGCACGGGCGTCGGCGCGGCCGTGCGCCTTGCCACTGGCATGGTCATGACAGCCGTTACAGGTCAGGGTTTCACCAGCGCTGACCTGAATCCAGTTGAAATGCGGCGAGCTGATGCGGCGTCCGTTCTCATCCAGAATACTGATCATCAGGGGCACATCGGCCGGCACCCGTACCTTAACCGAACCATCCGGCTCGATGGGTGCATAAGCAACGATCTCGCGCATAACCCGTTCCTCTACCCGGCCGAAGGTATCGCCGCGCACGCCTTCCGGCACCGCCGCATCTTTCAACACCCGCAAAAAGCGCGCAGGACGAGCACTCCAGGCGGTCGCAGCCGAAGCCATATCCGCAACCGATGTAATCGAGGCATCAGCACCCATACCGTTAAACTCGCCGTCCAGATCATAGACGCTGCGAATATGCAGAATTCCTGCGCCCTGATCGGCGAGGGTCTGATCAAAGTTCGGATTATTCGCCGCGCGATAAACCGCCGGTAGTTTGCGTTTATCTGCCGCAACCACGTCGCTATAGATCATGCCCTCTACCGGCGCAAATACGGGTATCTGGGTCTGCCTGTCCAGATCATAAACATACAAACCGTATAAGGGCGCGGCTTCCTGCATTGATGTATCCGCCAGGTTCGCAGGCGTGCAGGGTACGATGCGACCATCACTCTGTTGCAAACGGCAGGGCGTCCAGCTGATCAGAAAACGGTTACTGCCATCCCAGAGCGGGAAGGCCGAACGATAGCGGCCCCCGAGAGAAATTTGCGTATCGTTACGCACATTTGCCGGTGTTGCGGATACCTGGGCCACAGCCTGCCCACCCTGACGACCTTCGATCCGCTGTCCTACCTCTACATAGTTATTCGCATCGATCAGAATGATATCGCTGCCCATGTAGGTGCCGGTAAACGGGCGCGTCAACGCCATGATACGCCCGTCAGGCATCTCTCGTGTTTGCAGAAACTGCACCGTAGCATTGTCACTGCCAGTGTCATTGCTGTGCGCACCATAATACAGCTGCATGTTGCTGCCATCCGCATTCATTTTATACAGGCTGATGCGATCGCGTCCGCGCACATTATCCCAGCGGCTAAACACGATCTCGCCACTTTGCAATACCATGGGATCAAGATCATTACTGCGATTGAATGTCAGTTGCTCGATTTGCGTGCCATCCGCATTCATCACATGCAGGGAAAAAACCGGCCCCGAACCATCTTCAGTCTGCAGCACAAACTGGGGTTTGTTTTCGTCCAGTAAAATGGCGCGGGTACGCTGCTGGCGGGTGGAGGAAAACAGAATTCTGCCATCAGGAAGATAGACAGGCGACACATCCTGCCCGGCTTCGGCGCGCAGGTCCGATGAAATAATCCGGCGCAGGGATTTTGTCGCTATGTCATATTCCCAGATATTCCAGCTCGGTTGCTCATCGTCCTGCAGGCCCTCAATATCAGGCAGGCGCAGCGCAAACAGCAGTTTCGTACCATCGTAGGAAACCTGCACATTTTTCACATCACCCTGTCCACCGGTGATACTGCCTGTGATATTCGTTTCCAGCGCGCTGGGCAGGGCGCGCGGGCGATAATACAGATCAGCACCGGCACGATACGGCAGGGGATCGCGTGCATCCTCATCGATCGCTGCACCGGTTTCATCTACCGGAATCGGCCGACTGACATAGGCGATGCCCGAATCCTGAATGATCGGATCCACCGCTTCACCTGTGCCCCCCTCTCCGCCACCACCACAGGCCTGCAGCAGCAGGACGACAAGCAGCAGCGAACCGGAGCTCATAACTGTGCGTAAGCGCACAGTATCAGTCACGGTTCCGGCGAAAAAATCTATTACTTTACTCATAGGCTTTTTATATCCATCTGCATACGCCTGCATCAATAAGGCAACAGCTCATATAATCAGAGCTCTGGGACTGTCATTACAGTTCATCCTGCACATTTGTTTTTTGAACCGGCACACAGTTCGAATTATCTCCCGGATTGGTTTTATTGTTCTGTGGCAGTGGTCACGAAATATCCAAGTATTTACCAGTACTATTATGGACAGATTCCAGAAACGCTCGCGCAATGACAATATAACCGGGGACAAACCATATGATCGGCGAGAAAACCTGTACGCAACACCACACACCCGTCATGCTCATGCTTGTGGCGCTGTTGTGCTTTGTCCAGAGCAGTAATCTGCTGGCCGGCCCCCGTGAGCAGGCGCGGCGCATCCATGATCGTCTTGCCGGCGTGCCCCCCAGCGATGCCGTACTGACCCAGATGACTACCCTTGTCAGCGGGGGCGATGTTACCGCCGCCGCCAATCTGGCCATGGCCAACCGCAACTTCTACAACGTCACGCTGAAAAACTTCATCACACCCTGGACTAATGAAGATCAGACCGTGTTTGCCGCACTAAATGATTACACCGCCACTGTCATCGGCATAATTCGCGATGAGCGGGACTTCCGCGACATTCTCTCCGCCGATATTCTCTATACAGGTAACAGTGGCCTGGGGCTGACACCCTATTCCGTCAGCAGCAACCAGCACTACATCGAGATGGAAATGCAGGGCATGGATCTCAGCGATGCGAACACGCTGGTCGAGCGTGCTCAATCGGATATCACCGGCCTGCCGGCTAACGCTACCGCCGGTATCATCACCAGCCGCGCCGCCGCCCGCGCCTTCTTTAGTGATGGCACCAACCGCGCCATGTTCCGCTTCACTCTGCTCAACCACCTGTGCGTGGATATGGAGCAGATCAAGGACAACACCCGCGCCACGGATCGCATCCGTCAGGATGCCAGCCGCAGCCCCGGCGGCGACAGCCGTATCTACATTAATCGATGCAGCGGCTGTCACACCGGCATGGATCCCCTGATGCAGGCCTATGCCTATTACGATTTTGAATACACGAACAACATAGAAACCGGCCAGCTGGTGTACAACACCGGCAACGATCCGGAAACCGGCAGCCGGGTACAACCCAAGTTCCTGCAGAATGCAACGGTCTTCCCCTACGGCTATGTCACCCCCGACGATAGCTGGGACAACTACTGGCGCGAAGGCCCCAACTCGGTACTGGGCTGGGATCCCGCACTGCCCGGTAGCGGCGCCGGAGCCAAATCCATGGGTCAGGAACTGGCCCAGAGCGAGGCTTTTGCCAGCTGTCAGGCAAAAAAGGTCTTCCGGGCCGTCTGCCTGCGTGAGCCTGATGGCACACAGATCAGCAGCCTGACCAGCAATTTCAAAAGCAGCGGCTATAACCTGAAAACCGTATTTGCCGATGCCGTTTCCTACTGCATGGGTAACTGAATATGACGAGCAACAGACCGGCACACGCCATGATGAATAAAACCCTGTTTCCCGCCCGCCTGGCTTATCTATTCAGAGGCGGGCTGTTGCTGCTGCTCGCCAGCGCCCTGTCCGCCTGCGGCGGCGGTGCGGAAACCGAATCCGCACCGGACATCAGCGTCGCCTCCACCGAATACACCGGCCCCGCCCCGGCCACCGAGGACACCCAGTCTTTTCGCGTGACACTCTGGGAAGGGTTGCGAAGCAGCAACCGCTGCGGCCGCTGCCACAACCAGAGCGTGGGACAATTTCCAACTTTTGCGCGCACCGATGACGTCAACCTGGCCTACCGCGAAGCCCAGGGCAACAACAGCTTTGGCCTGTTCGTCAATCTGCAGGATCCCGCCGCCTCACGCCTCGCCACCAAGGTGGCCGGTGGACATAACTGCTGGGATCCCATTCCCCAGGTCTGCGCCGAAACCATCGTATCCTATATCAACAACTGGATTGGCAGCATCAGCAACGCCCCGCGCAAGATTGACCTCAAGGCGCCGACGCCCAACCAGCTTGAACCCGGCAGCAGCAAGACCTTCCCGGCCGATACCGCCCTGTTCAGCAGCATCCACAGCCTGCTGGTGCAACGCTGCAACGGCTGCCATACTGAATCTGCCGCCACGCCCACCGCGCCTTTTTTCGCCAACAGTGATATTGATGCGGCACTGGCAGCCGCAAAAAGCAAGATCGATCTGGACAACCCCTCCAACTCCCGTCTGGTTATTCGCCTGCGCGATGAATTCCATAATTGCTGGAGTGACTGCACCAGCAACGCCAGTGAAATACAGACGGCCATCAGTAACTACGCCGATCCCATTAGCCCGACACCGGTGGACAGTGATCTGGTGCCCAGCCGCGCCCTGCGCATGGAACACGGCCTGATTGCCAGCGGCGGTCAACGGCATGAAGCCAACATTATCGCCCTCTATGAATTCCAGAACATCGGCGCCGCCACCATTGCCTATGACACCAGTGGTGTGGAACCGGCGCTCAACCTGAGCCTCTCCGGCGAGGTCAACTGGCTCAGCAATTACGGCATCGAGATCATCAACGGCAAGGCCCAGGGCAAAACCGACGCCAGTAAAAAACTGCACGATCTGATCCGCGCCACCGGCGAATATACGATTGAAGCCTGGGTCGTGCCCGCCAATGTCACCCAGGAAGGCCCGGCACGCATCATCAGTTATTCCGCCGGTAATGATGCCCGCAACTTTACCCTCGGCCAGACGCTTTACAACTACAACTTCCTGCACCGCAGCAGCAGCACTGATCTCAACGGCAGCCCGGATCTGTCCACCAATGACGATGACCAACGTCTGCAGGCCACGCTGCAACATGTAGTGGTCACCTATGATCCCACTAACCGCCGCCGCATCTATGTCAATGGTGAATACACCGGCGACGCTGATCCGGCCTCAGCCGGCGATCTCTCAGACTGGGATGACAGCTACGCCTTCATCCTTGGCAATGAAGCCTCCGGCGATCAGCAGTGGCAGGGCCGTATTCGCATGGTCGCCATTCACAACCGCGCCCTGACCCAGCCCCAGATCCAGCAGAACTTCGATGCCGGCGTAGGCCAGGTACTCTTCATGCTGTTCAACATCAGCCACCTGGTCGATGTGCCCGACAGCTACATCATGTTCGAAATGTCCCGCTTCGACGATTACAGCTATATGTTCGCCAAACCAACCTATGTCACGCTAGGTGATGCCCGTCCCGGCAGCATTCCGGTCAAGGGTATCCGCCTCGGTATAAACGGCAGCGAGGCCGATATCGGCCAGGCCTGGATCAACGTCGATACCACCCTCACAGCCGCCGCCTACACGCCAACGGGGCAACAGCTCTCCCCTGTGGGCACCATCTTCCCGCTGGAAAAAGGTCCTGACAGCGATGAATTCTTCCTCACCTTCGATGTCATTGGCGCCAACACCAACGCCATGAGTCGCGGCGGCAGCTACAGTCCGGCGCCGGTGCCCACGCCTGATCCCGCTTCCGATATTGGCCTGCGCACGTTCGAGGAAATCAACAACAGCATGGCGGAAGTCACCGGCGTGGCCGCACAAACTGATGATGGCAGTTCCACCTTCAGCACGGTTAAGCAACAGCTGCCGTCAGTGGAAAATATCGAGGGCTTCGTCTCCGCCCACCAGGTTGCCATTACCCAGTTGTCTTTCGACTACTGCAGTAACCTGCTCGAGGACGCCAGCCTGCGCACGGCCTTTTTTGGCAGCAGCTTTGACTTCAATGCGGATGTAGCCACCGCCTTTGCCGCGAAGACCGCCACCATCGATGCGCTGGCCACCAGTCTGTACAACAGGATGATTGGCAGCAATATCAACACCGCAACGACGTATAGTGAAGTGCGAACTGAGCTAAGCAGTGAACTTGATGCCGACGGTGATGGCACAGGTGACGGCCTGTATGAACAGTTAACCGCCAGCTGCCCGACGGGTTGTGATGCCGCCCGCACCCGCACTATCGTCAAGGGCATGTGTACCGCCGTGCTGGGCAGTGCGGCCATGTTGTTACAATAGAGGACTTATTCAATGGCAAAGAAGTCAAAACACCCTGCAAACGATGGCCCCTATTATCACCGTGATCATAAACGCCCGCTCAGCCGGCGTGATTTTCTCGGTCAGGGCTTTCTCGCCGGTTCCGGCCTGGTGCTGGGCAGCAGTTCCCTGCTCGGCCTGTTCGCCAGTCCGCGCTTTGCCCATGCCGCGCTGGCCAGCGACATGCAGGCCCTGCAGACCCGCTGCGGTATTAGCGCAGCCGGCGCGGGGAAAGTCCCTTTCATCTGCTTTGATCTGGCCGGCGGCGCCAATATTGCCGGTTCCAATGTGCTGGTGGGCGGGCGTGGTGGACAGCTGGATTTTCTTTCCACCGCCGGTTACAGCAAGCTCGGCCTGCCGGGTGACATGATCCCCTCCGTCAGCCAGGGCAACTTCATCAACACCGACATGGGCCTGGCCTTTCATTCCGACAGCGCCTTTTTGCGCGGCATCCAGGCACGCACCTCCGCCGGCACCCTGGCCAATACCAATGGCGCGATCATTCCGGCCCGCTCCGGTAACGACACCGGCAACAATCCGCACAACCCCATGTACGGCATTTATAAAGCCGGCGCCCGCGGCGAACTGCTGGATCTGATCGGCTCGCGCAACTCCGAATCCGGCGGCAACTCCGTAGCCCCCGCAACCATGATTGATGTCGAGGCCCGCCCTACCAAGGTCGATCGGCCCAGTGACGTCACCGGCATG
>JASBTR010000162.1 GCA_030148325.1 Gammaproteobacteria bacterium | reverse complement strand
GTCTGCATCACTCAACTATGGAGTGCCGCGGATTGTTCCCGGTGCGGACGGGCAGCTCGGAGCGCCGTTTGCCGCACAACCTGGACGTCGAGCCCAAGGGGCCACCCCCGATCTACCGGCCCTCCGTCGTGGCCGACTGTGTGCTCTACGCGGCGGAGCACCCGGTTCGGGACCTGTGGGCAGGCGGCGCCGGCCGGACGATCGCCTTCGGCCAGGCGCTCCTCCCCGGGTTGATGGACGCCTTGCTCGCTCGGTTGACGCCGCTGGAGCGGTCCTCCGTCCCCGCGCCCGGCGGCTCCCAGGGAACGTTGTTCGCCCCCCGGCGGGAGGAGCGCCGCACGGAAGGCGACTTCGGCTCCTGGGCCCGTGGGTGGAGCGGCTACACCTGGTTGCAGACGCATCCGCGGGCGAGGTCGCTCCTCACGCTCGGATCGCTCGCCGGCGTCGGCGCCGTCGCTCTTCGTCCGCGGCTCCGGCGCTCCTCCCCACATCTTGCGTGAGGTGCGGGCATCTTGCGTGAGGTGCGGGCGAGCCACCGGTCAGTCACTCCCCACGGGGCATGATGGGCTCGGGAGCGATGAACAGGAGGGGTGCGTGGGCGGGCGCGGGCAGGACGACCGGGTCTCGGCCGAGCTCGTCGCGGTCATCACCGCCGTGCACGACGGCGTCCCCCTGGTCCTGACGACCGGGGACGGGCAACTCCTGCCGTCGGGCCCTTTGCAGTCGGAGCACCGGTCCATGCAGGCCGGACTGCGCTCCTGGGTGGCGCGCCAGACGGGGTACGAGCTGGGCTACGTCGAGCAGCTCTACACGTTCGCGGATCGGGACCGGGCCACGAGCCCCGTGCTCGAGGTCTCCTACCTGGGCCTGACGACCCTTCCCGAGGTGACCGACGGGTGGCACAAGTGGTTCGAGTACTTCCCCTGGGAGGACCGCCGCGACGGCGAGGACCTCGTCGCGGAGCACCTCGCCCCCGCCCTCGAGCAATGGACCACCGCTGACGGACCTGCCGCGAGCGAACGCCGTCGCCTCCGGTGCGCCGTCGCCTTTGGTCTGGACGGGCACACATGGCAGCCCGACATGGCGCTTCAGCGCTACGAGCTGCTCTACGAGGCCGGCCTCGTCCCCGAAGCCCCCGGGGGAGCAGCGGACGCCGCCGGACGGCCGATGCAGCGGCACCACCGGCGCATCCTGGCCACCGCAATGGGACGACTGCGCTCCAAGATCCAGTACCGCCCCGTGGTCTTCGAGCTCCTTCCGCCCACGTTCACCCTCACCCAGCTGCAGGAGACGGTCGAGGCGATCGCCGGCCAGTACGTGCATACCCAGAACTTCCGCCGCCTGGTCGAGCAGCAGGAGCTCGTCGAGGAGACCGGCGAGGTCAGCCACTCCACCGGGGGCCGGCCCGCCAGGCTCTTTCGCTTCCGGCGCGGGGTGACCGACGAGCGCAGCGTGGCGGGCACCAAGCTGCCCGTCCCCCGCGCGAACTAGGCCAACTAGCACTAGTCAGCAACCAGTCCCCAGCCAGGCTCGCCAGGCACCCCAGCTAGGCCGGGCCGCGCTCATCCCCCATCCGCCGATCGGTTATGCTCGCCGCGAGCATTAGAAATGCTCAACGTAAGCATAAGCGCGTCAGGCTGGCACTGGCGCCGCCTGGGAGGCCTACCATGACCGCACCGACGATCAGCACCGACGCCCTCTACGAACGAGTCCGCACGGTCGTGCCCCGTGTGGAGTGGGCGACCATGGAGGACGACGTCGCCGCGATCTGGCGACTCAAGCATGAGCGCAACGCGGTGATCCTGGCGCACAACTACCAGACACCCGAGATCTTCCACGGGGTCGCGGACATCGTCGGAGACTCGCTCGCGCTGGCGCGCGAGGCGCAGGACGTCGAGGCGGACGTCATCGTCCTGGCGGGTGTTCACTTCATGGCCGAGACCGCGAAGCTGCTCAACCCCGGCAAGACGGTCCTGATCCCGGACCTTCGCTCCGGTTGCTCGCTGGCCGAGTCGATCACGGCCGCGGACGTGCGAGCGCTGAGGCGCGCGCACCCCGGCGTCCCGGTGGTGACGTACGTCAACACCTCAGCGGACGTGAAGGCCGAGTCCGACGTCTGCTGCACCTCGGGCAACGCCGTGAAGGTCATCGAGTCCCTCGGCGTCGACCGCGTCATCATGATCCCCGACGAGTACCTCGCCCAGAACATCGCAGCGCAGACCGGCGTGGAGGTGATCACCTGGGCCGGTCACTGCGAGGTCCACGAGCGGTTCACCGCGCGGGACATCGCCCAGATCCGTCAGGACCATCCGGGCGTGGTGGTGCTCGCCCACCCCGAGTGCCCACCGGAGGTGATCAGCGCCGCGGACATGGCCGGCTCCACCGCACAGATGCAGACCTTCGTCAACGTCCAGCAGCCCACCCGGGTCGCGCTCGTCACGGAGTGCTCGATGAGCGACAACGTCTCGGTCGCCAACCCGGGTGTCGAGTTCGTCCGGCCGTGCAACCTCTGCCCGCACATGAAGCGGAACACCCTCGGCACCATCCGCGCGGCACTGGAGCTGGGCCAGCACGAGGTGACGATCGACCCCGAGGTCGCGGACCGCGCCCGGGCCGCCGTCGAGCGAATGCTGGCCGTCTGATGGACCTGGCGGGCGTGGTGGGCCGACGCGGTTCGGCATCGCGACCCGACGGTCGACCGGTCATCATCGGTGGCGGCCTGGCCGGCCTCCTGACCGCGCTCCACCTCGCGCCCCTTCGGTGTGTCGTCCTGACCACCGGACGGCTGGCCGAGGACACCTCGTCGGATCTCGCGCAGGGCGGGATCGCCGCCGCAGTCCGCGCCGGCGACTCACCGCTGTTGCACGCGCTCGACACCCTCGAGGCGGGAGCCGGCCTCTGCGAACCGGGCATCGTCGAGCGGATCACCGCCGCCGCACCCGACGCGATCGAGCACCTCGTCTCTCTGGGGGCCCGGTTCGACCGCACACCGGACGGCGCCCTCGCGCTGGGTCTGGAGGGCGCGCACAGCCGCCACCGCATCGTCCACGCCGGGGGTGACGCCACCGGGCACGAGATTCTCAGGGCAGTGATCGCAGCGGTCCGCGCCACACCGTCCATCACCGTCCTGGAGCGCACCCGCGCCGTGCGGTTGGTGGTCGAGGACGGCCGGGTCGCCGGCGTCGTGGTCGCAACCACCGGTCGTGGCCACTCCCCGCAAGCGACCCACACGATCCGCACCGAGGCAGTCGTCCTGGCGACCGGGGGCGTCGGCAGCCTGTTCCGTCACACGACCAACCCCACGGGCTCTCGGGGGCAGGGAGTCGCCCTGGCGGCCCGCGCGGGCGGCCAGCTGCGGGACCTGGAGATGGTGCAGTTCCACCCCACCGCCCTCCATGTCGGCCTGGACCCCATGCCGCTGGTCAGCGAGGCGGTCCGCGGGGCGGGAGCCCACCTTGTGGACGCCGCCGGGCAGCGACTGCTGGACGACGACCTGTCGCCTCGGGACGTCGTCTCGCGAGCGGTGTTCGCGGAGATCCTGCGCGGCGGTCGCGTCTTCCTCGACGCTCGGCAGGCACTGCGCGCCGGTCACTTTCCCACGGTCGTCGCCGCGTGCGCGGCCGCGGGGATCGACCCCGTCCACCACCCCATCCCGATCCAACCGGCCGCGCACTACCTGATGGGCGGAGTGACCGTCGACGGGCAGGGCCGCAGCACCGTCCCCGGCCTGTGGGCCGTGGGTGAGGTGGCCAGTACGGGCCTGCACGGGGCGAACCGCCTCGCCTCCAACTCCCTGCTGGAGGCTGCCGTCTGCTCCCGCTGGGTCGCGGAAGACCTCGCCGACCACGACGGACGCCGCCACACCGGTTCCGGCCGCGCTCCGGACCTGCCGCCGCCGGGGACCCTGTCCGACCAGGGCCTAAAGGACCTTCGGTCCTTGATGTCGGCGAACGTCGGCGTGGTGAGAGACGGACCAACCCTCACGCACGCCGTGGACCGGCTCACCGCCACCGTGGAGCGGACCGGTCTCGAGGCCACGGACGACGCCACGCTGGCCGCGCTCCTGATCGCCACCTCTGCGCTGCGCCGCGAGGAGAGCAGAGGCGCACACACCCGCGCCGACTTTCCCGAGGCTGCCGAGCCTCGGCACGTCACGCTGACCCTGCAGGACGTCCTGGGCGACCTCGTCGCCACCGAACCACGCCGGAGCGCCTCATGAGACCGCTGTCCCCACTGATCGTCGAGCCAGTGGTCCGTGCCGCGCTCCTGGAGGACCTCGGCCGTGCCGGGGATCTGACCACGGACATCGTGGTCGGCGCCGAGCAGCGCGCCTGCGTCCAGCTCGTCGCACGGGACTCCGGCGTGGTTGCGGGAGCCGACCTGGCGGCCACGGCCTTCCGACTCGTCGACCCGGCGCTCGGCGTCCACATCGCTCTGGAGGACGGGACCCGGGTGGTTCCCGGCGACGTCATCGCCACCGTGTCCGGGCCCGCCCGCCCCATCCTCACCGCGGAGCGGGTCGCACTCAACTTCCTCGGCCATCTGTCCGGTGTCGCGACGGCAACGGCGCAGATCGCTGACGTGATCGCCCACACGAGGGCCCGGGTGACGTGCACCCGTAAGACCACTCCGGTTATTATTACTTTTGCCCTGTTTGGTCTGAGTAGTTATCTTTCTGATTCTACCGTCGTTAATGTTGCAACGGTGAATGGCGCCGAAGTGACGCCGAATGATTTCCAGCGTGCCTACCAGAATTATCAGCAGCGTCTGCAACAGATGCTGGGTGATAAGTATCGTCCTGAATTATTTCAGGAAAACAAAATCAGAAAAGAAGTGCTGGACCTGCTTATCCAGCAGGAACTGTTGAATCAGGAACTGGATCGTGCTGGTTATCGTGCAGCGCCAGAACAAATCGTCAAGCAAATTGCGAGTATGGAAGTTTTTCAGGAGGAGGGGAAGTTTTCCCCTGAACGCTATAAACAGATTCTTAACAGCCAGCGTATCAATAACTTTGCTTTTGAACAGCAGATTGGGCTGGATCTGGCTGAGCAGCAATTTAACGCCGGTATGCTGCTTTCCGGTTTTGTCACCGATGACGAGCTGAATCGTTTTGCCCGCTTGCAGAATCAGAAACGGGAACTAAGCTATATCCTGCTGCCAAAATCTCACTACCTCAAGAGCATTGTGTTGACGGAAGAAGAAATTGCACGTTACTACGAAGAACATAAAAATGAGTTCACCACGCCGGAGAAAATCAGCGTGGAATACGTGGAGCTGAATCTTGATGAAATGTCCCGTGAGATTGAAATAAGTGATGAAGCCATTGCCGAGTATTTCCAACAGCAGCGTCAGTCGTTTACTCGTCAGCCTGAACAGCGCAAGGCGAGCCATATCCTGATTAAGGTTGAAAACGCTGATGAGGAATCGGCTGCCATGGACAAGCTTAAGAAAATTCAGGAAAAACTTGCCGCAGGGGAAGATTTTTCCAAACTGGCGCTGGAGTTTTCAGATGACATTGGTTCAGCGCGTCAGGGCGGAGATCTGGGTTACTTTGGTCGTGGTGTGATGGACAAGGCTTTCGAGGATGTCGCATTCAAGTTGAAGAAAGGTGAGATCAGTGAGCCGGTTCGTTCCCGTTTTGGCTATCATTTAATCAGGCTGGATGACATTCGTGAAGCACAGCTGGCGAAACTGGATGATGTGAAAGAAAAAATCCGTCACGACCTGCAGATCCAGCAGGCTGAACAGGCGTTCTATGAAAGTGTCGATAAGCTAAATAACCTGAGTTACGAAATCCCGGATTCACTGGCGCCGACAGCAGAGTCACTGGGCCTGGAGCTTAAGAAAAGTCCGCTATTCACCCGTGAGGGCGGTAGTGGGCTGTTTGCAAGTCCCAAAGTGGTTTCTATTGCCTTTTCAGATGAAGTACTGGCTGAAGGGCGTAACAGCCAGCTAATTGAATTATCCGACACCCATGTACTGGTGTTGCGTCTGGCGGAACATGTTCCGGTGAAGCAGCAGCCGCTGAAAGACGTTATCGGGTTGGTTAAAACCCGGCTCCAGGACGAAAAGGTGACGGAAAAGATCAAGGCAGACAGTGTCGCTGTTCTCGAACAACTGCGTGCGGGTGTAGATCCTGAAAAGCTTGCGCGTTCACTGAAAGCAGAATGGAAATTCGTGGGCCCAGTGTCGCGAGTGGCTGACGAGACCAGTTCGGCGCTGGATCCACAGATTCGTCATGAACTGTTCCAGATGCCGAGGCCTGCGGAAGACAGGAAAGTATATAAAGATACCCGGCTTGCCAATGGTGATGCGGCGGTATTGATTCTGTCGGCTGTTATCGATGGAAAAAATTATACAGATGAAACCCGCCTGACGGAAAAACGTAAGCTGATCGGCATTTATGGTAAGGCCATGCAATCTGCCTGGATAGCGGAATTGCGCAATAATGCAGATATTGAAACCAATCTGGATTCGCTCGAATAAATTGCCAAAGTAAATTACCAGTGCAGGCTACTGGAACAGGGTTTCTTTTTCGAGTACCTTAGTATGTCCGGTTACAGGGAACAGGTCATTGAGCTTAGTTAACGATATGTTTGAATTCAGGTTGACCGGGTAAATCCGTGTTCAGGCTTAAACTTCACTGGCAAATTCTAATCGCGCTTTTTCTGGCTGTTATTGCCGGCTCGCTGGCCGGTACAGAGTCTGGCTTTTTCGGCATCACCTTCTACGCAGTTTTCAACTTTTTTGGCACATTATTCATGAATGCGCTGAAGATGATCATTGTGCCCCTGATTATGTCGTCGATTATCGTGGGTATCTCCAGCATTGGGGGAACGCAGGGGCTGGCTCGTCTGGGCGGCAAAACCCTGGCCTTTTATTTCACAACCACCTTCTTTGCCATCCTGATCGGCCTGATTATGGTCAATGTTTTGACGCCGGGGCTGGTTGATGGCGAGCCAGGCCGGGAAGCGTTTGGTCTAAACCAGATTGATGTGGCAAGCGCAACTGAAAAAGTAGCGGGCCATGATGCCAGTAGTATTGCCGAGGTTTTTTTGCGCCTCGTGCCGGCCAATATCGTTTCTGCCGCCGCTGAAGGACAGATGCTGGGGCTGATTTTTTTCAGCCTTCTTTTCGGTTATTTTATAACCAAAATTCCTGCGCAGCAGGCGGAAACCCAGCAGCAATTCTGGCAGGGAGTGGCTGACATCATGATGAAAATAACCGAGTGGGTGATGAAATTCGCGCCACTGGGTGTGTTTGCACTGGTGGCAAAAGTCATTGCCGGTCTGGATGGCCAGGGTGTCGCTGAACTGGCGCAGGCGCTGGGCCTGTTTTTTGTTACGGTCGTGCTGGCACTGTTGTTTCATATCCTGGTTGTTTTGCCCATTTTGCTGAAATTTGTTGCTCGTGTGAATCCAGTCCGCCACTACCAGGCCATGGCGCCGGCATTGTTGACGGCATTTTCAACCGCTTCCTCCTCGGCAACCCTGCCTTTGACCATGGAGTGTGTGGAAAAAAATGCAGGTGTCTCCAATCGCACCAGCAGTTTTGTCCTGCCACTGGGGGCAACGGTCAACATGGATGGCACCGCCCTGTATGAATGTGTTGCCGCTATGTTCATTGCTCAGGCCTATGGACTGGAGCTGACGTTTACTACCCAGTTTATTATTGTCCTGGTTGCTTTGCTGACCTCTATCGGGGTGGCGGGAATTCCTGCGGCCAGTCTGGTTGCTATTACCATTATATTGAGCACAATTGGTTTACCGCTTGAAGCGCTGGGACTGATTCTTGCGGTAGACAGAATACTGGATATGTTTCGCACTGCGGTGAATGTATTTAGTGACTCGGTCGGTGCGGTGATTGTTGCCCGGCTTGAAGGTGAAACAGAGATACTTCGCGCCTGATACAGGTTGCTTTATGATGCCAGCGAACAATAACAACAGCAGGGTTCTGGTTACCGGGGCGAGTGGTTTTGTCGGACAGGCGCTGGTTTCGGCTTTATTGCAGCAGGGTTATGATGTTAGCTGTGGGCAACGAAACAGTCCGCAGGAGAAAGAAAAACGGCCGGGTTGTGAATATTATACTATTGGTGATTTTAGCGAAAAGCCTGCCTGGGATAAGGCGCTGAATGAAGTTGATACGGTTGTTCATCTGGCGGCGCGTGTACATGTCATGCGGGAGACAGTAAATGATCCGCTGGCAGTATTTCGAAAAGCCAATGTTGATGCAACCCTGGAACTGGCCAGAGCCGCAGTTAAAACCAGGCTAAGGCGGTTTGTCTATATCAGTAGTATAAAGGTAAATGGTGAGCAGACAGATGGGGTTGCTTTTACAGAAGAAGATACAGTAGACCCCCTTGACCCTTATGCACGTTCAAAATTTGAAGCGGAGCAGGGATTAATGCGTATTGCCAGAGAATCGGAGATGGACGTTGTTATTATCCGGCCAGTGCTTGTCTATGGTCCGGGGGTAAAGGGCAATATTCTCAGGTTATTACAGTTAATAGAAAAAGGCATACCCTTACCATTCAAAGGTGTTAATAATCAGCGCAGTCTGCTGGCGCTGGATAATCTGACGGATCTGATTATCCAGTGTATCCGCCATCCTGCTGCTGCAAATCAGATATTTCTGGCTGCAGATGGAAACGATGTCTCGACTGAAAAACTGGTGGAATTGTGTGCGAAAACCATGCATCGGCGCCCACGGTTATTCGCATTGCCGGGGCCGCTTCTGAGTACGTTGGCTTATTTGTCACCGCGGGTGAAAAAGCTGGAGCGTCGTTTGTATGGGTCACTGCAGGCTGATAGCAGCAAGGCGCGAACATTACTGGGCTGGCAGCCACCCAGGGCAGTAGAGCAGGGTCTTACGGAAACCGTTGGCTGGTATCTGGGTAGACGCTGAGTTATGGCTATTTTCTTAAGTCGGTGTGAGTACTGATGACCTTGGTGATTTTGTCCGGCATTGTGAGCCTTGTCCTGGTTTACCTGCTAAGTCGGGAGTCCAGTCCTCTGGTGATTCTTGATCAGCCGAATGAGCGTTCCCTGCATAGTAAGCCAATCAGCCGTACAGGGGGGCTGGGTATTCTCGCGGGGATTGTTGTCTCCGGGCTATTATTGATTTCTCGCCAGGGTTATCCTGAATACCTTGTATCGATATTTGCGGGAGTGATGCTGATTGCTGTTGTATCACTGGTTGATGATAAACGGGGTGTGAGTGTCAGATATCGACTGTTTGCACATATGCTGGCGGCAGTTGTATTAATGAGCAACGGCTTCTATATTTTAAATCTGGAAACGCCGTTTTTTTTACTCGAACTGCATCCGTGGCTGGCTTATGTTTTCACTTTTGTGCTGATTTTATGGAGTATTAACCTGTTTAATTTCATGGATGGTATGGATGGATTTGCGGGCGGCATGGCCTTTATCGGGTTTTCTGTGTTCGCTGTACTGGGATTGCTAAAAGGCGCCAGCGTTTATGCCGTGTTTGCTGCGATTATTGCCTGTGCAAATGGAGCCTTTTTACTGTTTAACTTTCCGCCTGCCAGGATATTCATGGGTGATACGGGTTCTTCTGTACTGGGTTTTCTCATGGCTGCGATGATGATCTGGGCTGACAGCAAGGGAATTTTTCCTCTATGGATCGGAATCCTGGTATTTTCCCCCTTTATTCTGGATGCTTCTATAACCTTGTTGCGTCGCGCCTTCAATGGCGAGAAGATCTGGCTGGCGCATCGTTCTCATCTGTATCAGCGCCTGGTGCTGAGCGGCTGGAGTCATCGGCGTACCGTTACTATGGAATATGGCATTATGCTGGTATCCGCGGCTCTGGCGCTGGCTTCAGGTTATTTTATTGGTGAACATGTTCAATCAGGCGTGTTTATTGCATCATTTTTGTTCTATTTGCTAACGTACTACTCTCTATTTCATTATCTAAGGCGGCAGGAAAGCGATGCTAAATTCAAATAGACGGTTACTGGTCTCACTGTACGATTTATTGACGATTCCCCTTGCCTGGTTTGGCGCATATTTTCTGCGTTTTAATCTCGAGCCGCTGCCCGCGCCTGTTCTGGAGCAGGCACTCTATATTCTGCCTCTGTTGCTCGTGGTTCAGGGGCTGGTCTATCGCTGGCAGGGCCTGTACCTCGGAGTATGGCGGTTTGCATCAATACCGGATTTTGTCCGGATTGTGAAGGCCGTCATTATTGGCGTCTCAATTTCTGTGGCGCTGGTTTTTGTCATAACCCGGATGGAAGGCATGCCTCGCTCAATTTTCCCGTTATATGGCATATTGCTGTTTTTTCTGCTGGGCGGGACGCGTATCTCCTACCGTATATTCAAGGACAGGCGCATTCTGGACAAGGATGCCCTGCCGGTATTAATTGTTGGCGCCGGTCGCGGAGGTGAAATCGTGGCGCGGGAATTGAATCAGCCACAGAATGATAACAGCGCCTATATGCCGGTTGGCTTTGTTGATGATGATCAGGGAAAACAGGGACGGGAAGTACAGGGACTGCAGGTGCTGGGCACGATCAGTGATATCCCGGAGGTCGTCGCCAGGCACGAGATAAAACTGGTCATTATTGCCATGCCTTCCGTGTCTTCAGTCAAGATGCGGGAAATTGTTGCTATCTGTGAAAAACTGGATATTGAATTTCGAACCCTGCCACGCGTCAGTGATATGGCGCTGGGCAAGGTGACCGTCAATACTTTGCGCGAAGTCTCGATTGATGACCTGCTGGGTCGGGATCAGATCAGGCTGGACTGGGACAGCATTAAAACCGGTATCAAGGACAAAATTATACTGGTTAGTGGTGGCGGTGGTTCGATTGGTTCCGAACTATGCCGGCAGATTGCCAGAATGAAGCCGGCGGCATTGATTGTTTTCGAGCGCAGCGAATATAACCTGTACAAAATTGAACAGGAGTTGTCACGGCAATTTCCTGAGATGTTATTGTACGCCTGCCTGGGCGATGTGACAGACAAGATGTCGGTTGATAATGTCATGTCAAAGTTCCGCCCCAGCGTAGTTTTCCATGCGGCGGCGTATAAGCATGTGCCCATGCTTCAGTATCAGGTCAGGGAGGCGGTTAAGAATAACGTGCTGGGCACCAAGGTGCTGGCCGAATCATCCAATCAACACGGTGTAGACTGTTTCGTCATGATTTCAACGGATAAAGCAGTCAATCCGACCAATGTCATGGGCGCATCAAAACGGGTGGCGGAAATTTTCTGTCAGAATTTCAATTCACGGGCATCAACATCCTTTATTACCGTACGCTTTGGCAACGTACTCGGGTCTGCAGGAAGCGTTGTACCGCTGTTCAAGGCGCAGCTGAAAAAAGGCGGGCCGCTCACAGTGACCCATCCGGATATGATCCGTTACTTCATGACGATTCCCGAGGCATGCCAGTTAATCATGCAGTCTGCTGCGATGGGCAAAGGTGGCGAGATTTATGTGCTGGATATGGGCGAGCCGGTCAATATTACTTATCTTGCGGAACAAATGATTCGTTTATCTGGAAAAGAGCCTGGCAAGGATGTGGAGATCATATATACTGGCCTGCGCCCGGGTGAAAAATTGTTCGAAGAACTTTTCCATGAGTCCGAGAATTTGTCAGCGACCCGGCATGAAAAGGTTTTACTTGCCAATTATCGGGAAGTTGACTGGAAGTTCCTGAGCAAGAATCTGGATGAAGTTGCAAGTAAATGCGCAATCCACGATGAAGAAGGCCTGTATGAACTGGTAAAAACATTTGTGCCAGAAATGAAGTCAGCTTCGGTGAAAGAGGAGCGTCTTGTTTCCAATTCCGGTAAATAGGGTTGGTTCCCCTGCAGAGATCGTGGGTACGAAGCCGTTTTATATTCAACGCAAAGACGCAAAGAATTTCAATAAGGCAACAGCAACAGGATTAATTGTCGAATAGGAGATAAAATTCCTGTGCCGAATAAACCACCCCGCAGCAAGCTACGGGGTATTAGTCGAAGGAACAATCTGAACCGCCAGGACGCCAGGGACGCCAGGAATTGTTTGATTAAAACCTGGCTTCCTTTGCGTCCTGGCGGTTCATATTAATACCCTGCCCGCTTGCGGTGAGGTAGTTTTCTAAATAACTGTTCCAAAAGGGTGTCCAGATATTATAAAGTATGATGTGCTGAGTAAAACGAAGCGCATCATTTCAGGCTAGACACGCGAACGATGCGCTTCGTTTTACTCAGCACATCCTACGAGAGTCTAAAACCGTGTTGTAAAGTGGACAGGAATTAGGAACTTTTATTTAGTTTTGTACTTCACAGTAACCCAGCAATTTTACTGCAGAGCCATAGATTTTATAGAAGGTCAGAAATTTGTCCGAGCAATTACCCCTCTGTGTGGACCTGGATGGTACGCTTGTTCACTCTGACATGCTGCTGGAATCATTTATCCGGCTCCTGCGACAGAAATTTCTTTATATCCTCTTTATTCCTATCTGGTTGCTGAAGGGTAAATCCTGTCTGAAACATGAAATCGCCGCAAAGATGAGCATTGATTATGGTTGCCTGCCGTATAACAGAAAGCTTATTGCCTATCTTGAAAAAGAGAAAAAAAAGGGTCGATCAATTGTTCTTGTCACGGCCTCGGATAAAATAATTGCAGAAGCTATTGCCGCGCATCTGAACCTGTTTGATGAAGTCCTGGCCAGCACGGAAAGACTTAATCTTAAAGGAAAGAAAAAGGCGGCCGTTCTACTGGAAAAATATGCAGAAAAAGGTTTTGATTATATCGGCAATGAAGCGGTTGACATGCATATATGGAAGCATGCCGCTACTGCCATCTCGGTTAATCACGGCAGGGGCCTGAGACGAATATTGTCAGAATGTGACAAAGTAGAGTACCTGGAAACTGACACGGAAAAATCATTTTTCAGAAGCAGTCTACGCGCATTGCGTCCCCATCAATGGGCGAAAAATATTCTTGTCTTTGTTCCCCTGTTGCTGGCGCATTCCTATTTCGATCAGTCCCGGGTTTTGTCGACCCTGCTTGCTTTTGTTTCTTTTTGCCTTTGTGCCTCGGCGGTGTATATATTCAATGATTTGATGGATCTGGATGCCGATCGTCGGCACCCGGAGAAAAAGAATCGCCCCTTTGCCGCAGGCGACCTGTCTATTCTTTCAGGCCTTGTCCTGTCAGCGCTGTTATTACTGTTGTCTGCTTTTCTTGCATTTAATATATCTTCAGGTTACACCCTTGTTTTTGCCATTTATTTTCTTACCACTACGGCCTATTCGTTGGGGCTAAAATCCGTGGCGTTACTGGATGTTTTTATTCTCGCCGGGCTTTACACCCTGCGGGTTCTGGCAGGGACCTTTTCTGCAGATGTGGAGTTGTCCTTCTGGCTGCTCGCCTTTTCATTGTTTATCTTTTTCTCGCTGGCGATGCTCAAACGTTATTCCGAGTTATATAATCTTGAGCAAAGGGAAAAAAAGAAAATGGTGGTGCGTGGCTATTCGACGGATGATAAAGATATTCTCGCTCTTTTAGGCGTCGCCAGTGGCTATATCTCGGTACTGGTGCTGGCCCTGTATATCACGACGCCTGAACATATGGTGGAGTATCGTAATCCGGAATTTCTGTGGATAGTCTTTCCCGCTTTGTTGTACTGGATCAGCCGAGTCTGGCTGCTAGCCTGTCGTGGTCAGATGAACGAAGATCCGGTTCTTTTTTCGCTCAGGGATGTTCCCAGTTATTTTATTGTCCTGATTGCGGTAACTGGTGTCGTCCTGGCCATTTAGCAAATGAACGTATTTCAATCATGGGGTCGTATCCCTGTTGTAAAGCAAAACAGCGTTTTCCCTGACTGGAGAAATTCAGTTGCGCTGAATAAGACCGACAGTCTGCTCCTTCCTTATGGCCGGGGACGGAGCTATGGTGATAGCTGTCTAAATGATGAGCAAACAATCTGTGTGACCTCGCGCCTGAATCATTTCATTCAGTTTGATCGCGAGCAGGGTATATTGCGCTGTGAATCCGGTGTCGGCCTGGATGAAATTCTACAACTGGTTGTGCCGCATGGCTGGTTCCTGGCGGTTACACCGGGAACAAAATATGTCACCGTTGGCGGCGCTATTGCCAATGATGTGCATGGCAAGAACCACCATCTGGCCGGTGCTTTTGGTTGCCATGTGACGGCTTTCGAACTGTTGCGAACCACAGGCGAACGCCTGCAGTGCTCTGCGCATGAAAATGCGTCCCTGTTCAGGGCAACGATTGGCGGCCTGGGTTTGACCGGCCTGATCACCTGGGCTGAAATACGCCTGAAAAAAATTGCAACGCCGTTTATAGATAGCGAAACGATCCGGTTTAAAAATCTGGCAGAATTCTTTTCTCTGTCAGAGGAGTCTGATCGGGACTGGGAGTACACGGTATCCTGGATCGATTGCCTGGCGCAAGGGAAGAATCTGGGGCGTGGTCTGTTTATGCGCGGGCGCCATAGCGAACGATCTGCATCTGGAAAAACAGGGAAAAAAACCTTATCCATGCCTGTGGATGCGCCTGGGTTCCTGTTAAATCAATACACTATTCGCCTGTTCAATGAACTTTATTATCGTAAGAACCGGAAAAACCGGCTTGGTGCTCACGGACATTACGAGCCCTTCTTTTATCCTCTGGACAGCATAGGCAACTGGAATCGGATGTATGGTCGGCGTGGCTTTTACCAGTACCAATGTGTGGTTCCTCTCGCTGACGGGCAGGCTATAATAACTGCGCTGCTGGAAACGATTGCCGTTTCAGGAATGGGATCTTTTCTCTCTGTGCTTAAGAAATTTGGCGATATAGAATCACCGGGCATGTTGTCGTTCCCGCGTCAGGGGGTTACGCTGGCGCTGGATTTCCCCAACTATGGAGACAGGGTGCTGGCCTTGTTTGAGCAACTGGATGAGGTGGTGATGGAGGCAAACGGTGCTGTCTATCCGGCCAAGGATGCAAGGATGTCGGCTGAGGCATTTCAGCGTTATTTCCCACAATGGCGTGATTTCAGTCAGTACCGGGATCCGGGCATGTCGTCCAGTTTCTGGCGCCGCGTGACGGGTGAATAAACGGAAACGGTATAATGAAAAAAATTCTAGTCATTGGTGCGACGTCGGCTATTGCCCGGGAAGTGGCAAAAATTTATGCAGCACAGGAATGTCGCCTCTGCCTGGTGGGGCGGAATGAAGAAAATCTGCAGATTGTCGCGGATGATCTCAGGGTCAGGGGGGCAGAAGCGGTTGATGTACTGGCATTGGAGCTGACTGACTCGGCAACCCACCAGGAGCTGATTGAACATGCGGAGCATTTCCTGCAGGGCCTTGATATTGTGCTCGTGGCCTATGGCTCGCTGCCTGATCAGCCGGCCTGTGAAGAAAACCCCGAGCAGGCTCTGAGGGAGTTGAATATCAATTTTGTCAGCGTGGTTGTCTTATTGACTCAACTGGCGAATGAGATGGAAAAACGTGGTAGCGGCACGCTTGCGGTTATTTCCTCGGTGGCCGGCGACCGGGGGCGGCAGAGTAACTATATTTATGGCGCCGCCAAGGGAGGCTTAAGCATCTTTTTACAGGGCTTGCGTAACCGCCTGGCACCGAAAGGTGTGCAGGTTCTGACCATCAAGCCTGGCTTTGTTGATACACCGATGACAACGGAATTTAAAAAAGGCCTGCTCTGGGTATCAGCAGAAACGGTGGCCCAGGGCATTGTCAGGGCGATTGATAAACAGCGGGACATCGTTTATCTGCCCTGGTTCTGGTGGGGCATCATGCTGGTAATAAAATCTATTCCCGAGCGTATTTTCAAAAAAATGAAACTGTAAATATGAAGTTAGAAAAAAACAGCAAAATTATTATCCCGGGCGCGGCGGGACTGGTCGGACAGAACCTGATTGTACAGCTAAAAAAACAGGGCTATACCAACCTGGTTGCAATTGACAAGTTTACAGAAAACCTGAATATCTTAAGAGAAATTCATCCGGATGTCATAGCCATTGACGCGGATGTGTCCCGCCCCGGTGACTGGCAGGCGCATTTCAGAGATGCTGAAATGGTGTTGATGCTGCAGGCACAAATTGGATCAAAGTACTCCGATGACTTTATTCGTAATAATGTCGAATCGGCCGAACAGGTGCTGGCGACCATGAAAGAATACTCGGTTCCCTATGTCGTGCACATCAGTTCCTCGGTAGTGGAGTCAGTGGCCGATGATGATTATACCAATACCAAGAAAGAGCAGGAACGGCTGGTGATTGAAAGCGGCTTAAAGTACTGCATTTTGCGTCCAACTCTGATGTTCGGCTGGTTTGATCGTAAACACCTGGGCTGGCTCTCACGTTTCATGCAACGAATCCCGGTATTCCCCATTCCCGGTGATGGTCGCTATATGCGTCAGCCACTGTATGCCAAAGACTTCTGCAATATCATTATTGCAGCCATGGAGATGCAGCCCGAGAACGAAATCTACAATATCACCGGGCGGGAAAAAGTTGATTATATTGATATGATCCGCTGTATCCGAAATACAGTAAAGGCGAGGACGTGGATAGTGAATATTCCCTATTCCCTGTTCTGGATATTGCTCAAGGTCTATGCCCTGTTCAGTAACAACCCACCCTTTACCACCTCCCAGTTAAAGGCGCTGGTTGCGCATGATGAATTCGATCTGATTCCCTGGTGGGAGATTTTTAATATCGAGTCCACGGCGTTTGCTGCGGCTATCGAGGAGACATTTCTCGATAAAACTTATTCGCATTACGTATTGAAATTCTAAATGAAGGAACCTTTCATAAACAATGTGAGGTTTATTGTGGCGTTTAGAATTCAACCCCCTCATTATTGCCCGCAATATAAACGCAGAGGACGCGGAGGCGCAAAGGCGCAGAGTTTTATAAAGTTAAATATGTCGGGAATTGTGAATTTATACTCTAAGGAAGCTCTTATTAATTCCGCCGTTCGTGGTGAGTCTCTCGGCTCCGATCAGGAGAGCCTTGTCGAACCATGAACGGCAACTATTGTGAAATCATAATGTTATATATTCTGCCCTTCGACAAGCTCAGGGCCAACGGAATTAATCAGAGCTTCCCTAAAATAATAATCTTTGCGCCTCTGCGGCTCTGCGTTCTCTGCGTTATTTACAAAATAACAGGTTTATTCTCTTTTAATCAGGAACGACTATGTCTAAAGTTGCCGTAATTGGTGCCGGTGTAATGGGCCTGGCCTGTGCCTACGATCTTCTCAAACAGGGACATGCGGTGGACATTTATGAAGCCGATGATCGGATTGGCGGCATGGCGGCGCACTTTGATTTTGCCGGGCTGAATATCGAGCGTTACTATCATTTTATCTGTAAGCCAGATGAAAGCCTTTTTGAATTGTTAGGAGAGCTGGGTATCGAAGACAGGCTGTGCTGGAAGGATACGCGCATGGGTTATTATTTTAAGGGCCGCCTGCATGAATGGGGCAACCCGATTGCGTTACTGAAATTTCCCGAACTCGATTTGATTTCAAAGTTGCGTTATGGCGTGCATGCCTTTATTTCAACAAAAATTAAAGACTGGCAACATCTGGATGATCAGGAAGCCTCGGTATGGATTCGTCGCTGGATTGGGCAACGCGCCTATGAGGTACTCTGGCAACGACTGTTTGCGCTCAAATTTTTTGAATACAGGGATAATCTGTCAGCTGCCTGGATCTGGTCGCGGATTAAACGCGTGGGTGTTTCGCGTAAGAGCCTGATGCAGGAACAGATGGGCTATCTGCAAGGCGGTTCACAGACCTTGCTGGATGAATTTGAACAGGCGATCACGGCACAGGGTGGAAAGTTTAATTTGAAAACGGCAGTTAGACAGGTGAGCGTAAAGAACCAGGCGGTTGATGTGCTGCAAACCGATACGGACAGTCAGCGCTATGATGCAGTATTCAGCACCATCCCGCTGCCTTTTGTGGCGGATATGATTCCCGCCCTGCCTGAAGAGAACAAACAGAAATATCGCTCGATTCAGAATATGGGCGTGGTTTGCGTTATTTTCCAGATGAAAAAACCAGTGAGCAACAATTTCTGGCTCAACATCAGCGACGAATCCATCGATATTCCCGGGATTATCGAATTCTCCAATCTACGCCCACTGGGAACGCATGTAGTGTACGTGCCTTATTATATGCCGCAGACGCATGTCAAACATGCAATGAGCAATGATGAGTTTATTGCCGAGGCGCGTTCCTATATTAAACAACTGAATTCAGATTTGTCCGATGATGATTTCAGCCACGCGCATGTGTCACGTTATGGTTTTGCCCAGCCGATTTGTCCACCCGGTTTTTTAAAGAATCTGCCACCGGTTAAGACTGATATTGACGGTCTGTATATTGCCGATACCAGTTATTATTATCCCGAAGATCGTTCTATCTCTGAGAGTGTGCGCCTGGGGCGGGAAATGGCAGCCATGTATCAATCAGAGTAGCCTGGGTAGAGCAAAGCGAAACCCGGGGATGACGAGGGTATTGAATCTGCAGGTTGGACTGAGTGAAACAAAGCCCAGGCAATAACGCATTTAAAATTACAAATTGACACAGCGAACTGGATTTAATCAGTGAAAAACAAAAAAGAATTTACTCAGTTTGTGCTGGTCGGTGGTTTCGCGGCAGCCGTGAATTTCTTCAGCCGGATTGCTTTCAGTCAGTGGGTGGGGTTTAGCACAGCCGTGGTTGCGGCTTACGGAGTGGGGATGATTACTGCCTACCTGCTGTCGAAATTTCTGGTGTTTAAACCCAGCGGCAAACAGGCGCATGCGGAATTTTTTCATTTTACCCTGATCAACCTTGCCGCCGTGATCCAGGTGTGGCTGATCAGTGTCGGTCTGGCAGAATACCTTTTCCCCTGGCTGGCCTTTGAGTTTCACCCGGAGGAGGTGGCCCATTTCATCGGCCTGTCAGTGCCAGTAATCACCAGTTATCTGGGGCACAAGCATTTTACGTTTGCCAGAAAATCCTGACTCAGTCCCTACCTGTCGGGTCTATTCAAATTCAAGCGGGCGCATGCCGATGGTGTTGTAGCCGGAATCCACATACATGATCTCGCCGGTAATCCCACCAGCCAGGTCGGAGCTGAGGAAGGCGGCGGCATTGCCGACATCTTCGATGGTGACATTGCGGCGCAGCGGGGCGGTGTTTTCCACTTCCTTGAGCATCTTGCGGAAATTATTGATACCGGCAGCGGCAAGGGTTTTGATCGGACCGGCGGAGATGGCGTTGACACGGATACCATCCGGGCCAAGACTCTGCGACATATAGCGCACATTGGCCTCCAGGCTGGCCTTGGCCAGACCCATGACATTATAGTTGGGCATGGCACGCTGGGCGCCCAGGTAACTCAGGGTCAGCAGCGAGCCATCACGGCCTTCCATCATGCGGATGCCGGATTTGGCCAGGGCGGCAAAACTGTAGGAGCTGATCTCATGTGCGGCGCGGAAGCCTTCACGGGTGACGCTGTCGAGATAATCGCCTTCAAGCTCGGCGCGTGGGGCAAAGGCAACAGAATGAATGATGATATCCAGTCCGTCCCAGTAATTATCCAGTTTATCGAACACGGTGTCGATTTCTTCATCACTGCTGACGTCGCAGGGTACGATGATTTCAGAGTCCAGCTCGGCGGCCATTTTGGCCACGCGTCCTTCGAGTTTATCGTTCTGATAGGTGAAGGCCAGTTCAGCGCCTTCGCGGTGCATGGCCTGAGCGATGCCCCAGGCGATAGAACGGTTGCTGGCCAGTCCGACGATCAGAGCACGTTTACCTTGAAGAAAACCCATCTTGTTTACCCTTTAATTATGATTTTAATATTGATAGCGTGCCGATGAAATTATGCATACACAGCACCGCGTAATTTGTCTACCATACCGGAAATCCGCTGCCGGGAAAAGAGCTGAGCCGAAAAGCTATTAAGTGGCTACCTGTCAGGGGCTTTTCCTTCGGCTTCTGATTATAATAAACTGAGTAAATAAATGAAGCTACTATGACCATAATTAACACTTGCTCATACGTAGGTACTTAAGGAATTTATTCACCTGTAGGTTCGCCTTCAGGCGAACAGCAGCGGTTAAATAACGTAGAGTGTGGCGCATAATTGAGTATTTTGTACGGCTAAAGCCGTACCTACAATTGTTCACACGCTTAAGTACCTACGTATGAACACTTGCTAATTGGTTTACAGCTGGAACCTGAAGAGAGAACAATATTGTCGGCATTAAAAGGTGCGGGGTTGGTTGCATATCGATGCAGGACAGTTTTTTCGCTGTTTGCCTCGCTATATCGTAGTCCGCTGCTGCCAGTGCTCTTATCCGTTCTCCTGGCGGCTCTGCTAATACAGGCAAGCCAGGCCGCCTGGAACAATCCCTATCCCAGCAGTGACAGTGGCAGGAATATTCTTTATTCCTCCTTTTCCGAACGGCCGAAACATCTCGACCCCATCCGTTCCTACAGTTCCAACGAGTATGCCTTCATCGGCCAGATTTATGAGCCACCGCTGCAATACCATTATCTTAAACGCCCTTATGAACTGGCGCCCCTGACCGCCGAGCAGATCCCCCATCCCCGTTACTATAATGCGGCAGGCGAGGAAATTGCCGCTGATGATGATGCCAGGGTCGCCTGGAGCGTGTATGAGATACGCATTCGTCCCGGCATTCGTTACCAGCCGCACCCGGCTTTTGCCCTTGATGCGCAGGGACGGCCGCGTTATCTGTCGCTGCAGGAAAAGGATCTGGAAAAGGTGCACCGGCTGGCAGATTTTCCTTATCAGGGCAGTCGTGAACTGGTGGCTGAAGATTATGTCTACCAGATCAAGCGCCTGGCGCATCCGCGTCTGAGTTCTCCCATACAGGGCCTGATGAATGAATACATTGTTGGCCTGACGGACTATGCTGCCACGCTGGCGCAGGCATGGAAACAACAGGCCGCAGAATCCGATGCCGAGGTATTTCTGGATTTGCGTGATTACCCGTTGGCAGGCGCGGAGGTTGTGGATCGCTACACCTACCGTATCAAGGTCAGGGGCCGTTACCCCCAGTTGCTGTACTGGCTGGCGATGCCGTTTTTTGCGCCCATGCCCTGGGAGGCCGACCAGTTTTATTCACAGGCGGGCATGAAGGAACGCAATATCAGTCTCGACTGGTATCCGGTGGGAACCGGCGCCTATATGCTCACAGTCAACGATCCCAACCTGCGCATGGTGCTGGAGCGCAATCCCAACTTCCATAAACAGTTTTACCCTTCTGAAGGTGAGGCAGGGGACAGGGAAAAAGGCTGGCTGGTGGATGCCGGTAAACGTCTGCCGTTTATCGACAGGGTGGTCTACAACCTGGAGAAGGAAAACATTCCCTACTGGAACAAATTTCTGCAGGGCTATTATGATGTCTCGGGTGTGAGCTCTGACAGTTTTGATCAGGCTATCCAGTTCAGCAATCAGGGCGAGGCCGAGCTGACGCCACTGATGCAGGCCAAGGGAATCAAACTGCTGACCAATGTGCAGACCTCAATTTCCTACATGGGATTTAATATGCTGGATCCGGTCGTCGGCGGGGATTCCGAACGTGCGCGTCTGTTGCGCCGGGCCATTGCCATTGCGGTGGATTATGAAGAGTTTATTTCCATTTTTGCCAATGGCCGGGGAATGCCGGCGCAGGGTGTTATTCCACCGGGCATCTTTGGTTATGTCGAGGGCAAGGAGGGGATTGATCCCTATGTCTATGACTGGGTGAACGGACGCCCGCGGCGTAAGTCTATTGATGAGGCCCGGGCCTTGCTGGCGCGCGCCGGCTATCCGGGCGGGCGGGATGCGAGTAGCGGCAAGCCCCTGCTGATTCATCTGGATATTACCGGCGGCGGGCCGGAAGACAAGGCGCATTTTGACTGGCTGCGCAAGCAGCTGAAAAAGATCGATCTGGAACTGGTGGTGCGCAATACCGATTACAACCGCTTCCAGGAAAAAATGCGCAAGGGCAATGCGCAACTGTTCATGTGGGGCTGGAATGCGGATTATCCTGATCCTGAAAATTTTCTGTTTCTGCTATACGGGCCCAACGGCAAGGCGAAATATCACGGTGAGAATGCAGCGAACTACGCCAATGCGGAGTTCGATCGCCTGTTTGAAAAAATGAAGACCATGGACAACACACCTGAACGCCTGGCACTGATTAAACGGATGGTTGAGATCGTGCGCCGTGACGGACCGTGGATATGGGGCTTTTATCCGAAACAGTTTGTCCTGCATCACAGCTGGTATCACAATGCCAAGCCCAACCTGATGGCGCACAATACCATGATGTATCGGCGTATTGATCCGCTTATGCGCGAACAGAAAAGAACCGAGTGGAACCGGCCCATCGTCTGGCCGCTTGCGCTGTTGCTATTGGTGCTGGTGGTCAGCCTGATCCCCGCTATCGTGGTTTATCGGCGTAAGGAACGTCAGCCTGCGCTTGTTCGTTCAAGGAGTGCGCGCTGATGTTTGCCTACATTGTTCGCCGTATCCTCTACGCTATCCCGATTTTGATCGGCGTGAATTTGCTGACTTTCTCGCTGTTCTTTCTGGTCAACAGTCCTGAAGACATGGCGCGCATGCATCTGGGGGTGAAGCGGGTAACCGTAGAAGCCATTGAAAAGTGGAAGCAGGAACGCGGTTATGACAAGCCGCTGCTCTATAATGCCAGTGCCGATGGACTGAGCGCGCTTACCGATACTATTTTTTTCGACAAGTCTGTGAGCCTGTTTGCATTCGAGTTTGGCAGCGCGGATGACGGTCGCGATATTGGCTTTGACATCAGTCAGCGCATGTGGCCGAGTCTTGCGATTGCCGTGCCGATCTTTGTTGTAGGTATTCTTGTTAACATTACTTTTGCCATGCTGCTGGCTTTTTTCCGCGCCACCTATATCGATATCTGGGGTGTAGTGCTGTGCGTGGTGCTGATGTCTATTTCCGCCCTGTTCTATATTATTGGTGGCCAGTTCCTGATCGGCAAGCTGCTGCACCTGGTACCCATTTCCGGTTATGACACGGGCCTGAGCGCGATCAAATTTCTGATCCTGCCGGTGATTATCGGCATCCTCGGCGGAGTCGGGGCCGGCTCGCGCTGGTACCGGACTATTTTTCTTGAAGAGATTAACCGCGATTATGTGCGCACCGCACGCGCCAAGGGACTGTCTGAACTGGCTGTCCTGTTCCGACATGTATTGAAAAACGCGATGATTCCGATCCTCACCGGTGCGGTAGTGGTTATTCCCACCCTGTTCATGGGCAGCCTGCTGATCGAATCTTTCTTCGGCATTCCCGGTCTGGGTAGTTACACCATCGATGCCATCCGCAGTCAGGATTTTGCGATTGTTCGCGCGATGGTATTCCTCGGTTCCGTGTTGTATATCTTCGGCCTGATCCTGACGGATATTTCCTACACCCTGGTCGATCCCCGGATCAGGCTGGACTGAGGATGCCGGTGATAATGAAAAAGTTCTGGTTTCTTCCGTTGCTTCTGGTCAGCGGCATGACGGCGCTGCTTATACTGCTGCCGGGCCTGCTGGGGGTGAAACCGGTGGTGCTCTGGACCGATCGCTTTATTTATCTACTGGTCGTGGCGGTAATTTTTCTGACGGCCTATATCCGCCATAAGCCGCACCTGCGCCTGCCCTGGCGGCATGTACTGAACAATCGCCGGGCGCTGGTCGCGGTTGTCATTCTCTGCGCCTATGTGTGCATCGGTTTACTGGATTCCATTCACTATCGCCAGCCCCTGCAGGGGGAGAACGCGCACAATGGCGAGAAACTGTATTCGGTTGAGGTGTTCAGCGTCCTCGATGCGATGCTGTCGCATTTACGCGAGCGGACGGAGAAAACCTATTCAGCGCCGTTTGCATACCAGCTTTATGCCAGGGAAACGCTGAGCGCCAGTGATGGCAGCCAGTATCGAGATTATCCCAGGCTAAAATATGGTGCGGCGCATCTGCAGGATCCGGCGGACCAGCGCGGTCAGGATATTTTATTCAAAGCGCTGCTCGGTGCAGGGCAGGGACTGATCATTTTTTCTGTGTTTATGTTAGTGACGCTGGCTTATCTGGCCCGACGTCGGTTATCGTCGTTAAAACATGCATGGCGTCACTGCCAGCATAATGAGTCGATGGCTGGCCTGCGTGTGGCCCTGTTAACCCTGGCGGTGCTTATTCTTTTGTCATCGGTCATCTGGAAGCTGAGTTTTTTCTACCACGTATTTGGCACCGACAAGGTTGGTCAGGACGTACTGTATCTGGCTCTGAAAAGCATTCGCACCGGTCTGGTGATCGGCACCCTGACTACGATGATCATGCTGCCCTTTGCAATTTTGCTTGGCATCATGGCCGGTTACTTCCGGGGCTGGGTGGATGATCTGATTCAGTATATCTATACCACGCTTAGTTCGGTGCCGGGCATATTACTGATTGCGGCGGCGGTGCTATCGATACAGGTGTACATGGCCAATCATCCCGAGCTGTTTGAATCGGTGCGGGATCAGGCCGATTTGAAACTGCTGGCGTTGTGTGTGGTCCTGGGTATTACCAGCTGGACCGGACTCTGTCGGTTGCTGCGAGGGGAAACCCTCAAGCTTCGGGAAATGGATTATATTCAGGCGGCGACCGCCTTTGGCGTCGGTCATTTTACTATTATCGGACGTCATCTGTTACCCAATGTGCTGCACATTGTCCTGATCATGGTGGTGCTGGATTTCAGCGGACTGGTGCTGGCCGAGGCGGTGCTGTCCTATGTCGGGGTTGGGGTGGATCCTTCCACCATTAGCTGGGGTAACATGATCAACGGCGCGCGGCTGGAGCTGGCGCGCGAGCCCATCGTCTGGTGGTCGCTGGTGGCTGCCTTTGTCTTTATGTTTACTCTGGTGCTGGCGGCCAACCTGTTTTCCGATGCGGTGCGGGATGCCTTCGATCCGCGTCTGAGCATGAGGGGCAAAGCATGATGCCTGATAAAAACGCGAATAGCCTGCTTGAAGTAAAAGGTCTGAGCACCTGGTTTGGCAGCCCCGAACAGCCCTTCCGTGTGGTCGATGAGATCAGTTTCGAAATCCGCAAGGGTGAGACCTTTGCCCTGCTGGGCGAGTCCGGTTGTGGCAAGTCCATGACCGCCCTGTCGCTGATGCAACTGGTGCCATCGCCGGCTGGACGCATCGTCTCCGGTAGCGTCCTCTTTCAGGGGCAAGATCTGTTGCACTATTCAGAACAGCAGATGCGCAGCATACGCGGACAGCGCATAGCGATGATTTTTCAGGAACCCATGACCTCACTTAATCCGGTGCTGACTATCGGCGAACAGATTGCTGAGGTGTTGCGTCTGCAGCTGCAGGCGGATGGAAACCAGAAAAAGATCCGCGCAGAGGTGGTAAGCACCCTGGCGGCGGTAGGTATTCCCGATCCGGGACGCAGGCTGAATGACTATCCGCACCAGTTGTCCGGCGGCATGAAGCAGCGGGTGATGATCGCCATCGCGCTTGCGGCCAAACCTGATCTACTGATTGCGGATGAGCCAACCACGGCGCTGGATGTGACCATTCAGGCGCAGGTGCTGGATCTACTCAGGGATATCCAGCAACAGACCGGTATGGCCATCCTGCTGATCACCCATGATCTGGGAATTGTTGCGGATCGGGTGGACAGGCTGGCGGTAATGTATGCCGGGCAAATCATCGAACAGGCGACCCAGGAACAGTTTTTTTCAGCCTCAGCCCATCCTTATTCACGTAAACTGTTCGCTGCCCTGCCAAACATGCACAAGCGTGACACTCAGCTTGAAACTATTCGCGGCAATGTACCACTGCTGGATACGGTGTTTACAGCCTGCCGGTTTGTCGAACGTTGTGAGCAGGCGCATGCGCCCTGTGAGAATGAAATACCGGATTGGCACACACTGGCCGACGGCCATCGAGTGCGTTGTCATTTATATGCCCGCCGGTCATCGGTCGATGAAAGTGTATTTTCCTCCAGCCGCGAATCGATCATCACCGAAAACAGGGCGGCACAGCCCCTCATCATGCAGGCCCGTGATCTCAAGGTGCATTTTCCCATTCGCAAGGGCCTGTTCAAACGTATAGTTGGCCATGTCTATGCGGTGGATGGTATCGATCTGAATTTACATCAGGGGCAGACACTGGCGCTGGTCGGTGAGTCGGGTTGCGGTAAGACCACCGCCGGCAAGGCGTTGTTGCAATTGATTCGTCCTAGCCATGGCTCGGTGCAACTGCAGAAGCAGGAACTGACAACGCTTAAGGGCAAGTCCCTGCGTCGCCTGCGGGCGCACTTCCAGATCATTTTTCAGGATCCGTTCTCATCATTGAACCCGCGTATGATGGTGGGGGAGATTTTACAGGAAGGCATGCGCGCCCAGCACATCGTGAGCAGCTATCAACAGCGTGAGGCGATGATCGATAAACTGTTGCAACAGGTAGGCATGCCGCGTGATGCAAAGTACCGTTATCCACATGAGTTTTCCGGCGGTCAACGTCAACGCATCAGCATCGCCCGCGCGCTGGCGGTAAAGCCGGACGTGATCGTTTGTGATGAGCCCACCAGCGCACTGGATGTTTCAGTGCAGGCGCAGACCCTGAACCTGTTAAAGACATTACAGGCAGAACTGGGGATCAGTTATCTGTTTATCACACATAATATTTCCGTGATCGAATACCTCGCGCATGAGATCGCAGTCATGTATCTCGGTCGCATCGTCGAAAAAGGCCCGGCCGAAAAAGTGCTGAGCTCGGCAAAACATCCCTACACACAAGCCCTGCTCTCCGCCGTGCCCGTGATCGATCACGACACTGATCGGCAACGCGAAGTGACCCGGCTTGAGGGTGAACTGCCATCACCGATTTACCCACCACAGGGTTGTCATTTTCATCCCCGTTGTCCACAGGTGATGGATATGTGTCGAAAAACCTACCCGCCTGTTTCCCTTGTAGATGAGGAATATGAGGTACGTTGTCATCTAATTAATGCCAACAAAGAATAAGATAAACACAGCCTGCTCTGAGTGGTGCAAAACCAAACACAGGTTAACAATGATTGAAATACCAGTCACTCACTCTGCAAAGCTTACATGAATCGCCGGTAACACCATGATTTTTAAATGGTTATAGTTCATGATTTGACGGATTTACTGTGAACGGCGAAATTAATCAGAGTTTCTCTGGCCCGGAGTGGAAATTTGCCATACACCGATAACTATGGATATCAGCTTTCCGGAAAAAACCATAGCGCGACGGTTATTTATTATTTTCCCTATGCCATAACTTGAATAGTGACTATACTGAAAAAAATGAAAAATACAGAAATGGATATTTAACACTCAATTGTGGCCAAGATGCTTGAACTAAACCTCGAGAATAATGATCTGAAAAAACTCATGGGAATTATGCATGACTGTTTGTATGCCAGAAGTCATGAGGATATTCTGAGAATTATTGATTCGTTGAATGAGGTAATTCCATTTAATAGCGCTATTCTTTGCCGGAAGGATAGAGAAAGTGTAGTACTAAACATTGATGAAAGTATCAATCACAGTTATCCACTGAAATGGGTGCAAAGCTATAGTGAAAATAATTTTGGCCAGGTTGATCCTGTTGCCCTGATGAGCACCCAAACAGTGGAACCGTTTAAATGGGAGACAGCGTACCATGATGTCGAATTGACCAGTGAGATGAAGGAGTTTATCGGATTAGCAGAAGATTACGGTATGAAAGCGGGTATATCCTGTTCACGTAACGCCTCTATTGGAGAAAATGTTGATACCATCATGTCGCTTGAAACAGCCGGCTATAAAGCAGGTAAAGAGTATCTTGATATAGCTGCATATATAGTGCCGCACTTGCATGAGGCAATTGGCAGGCTAGGTAAAACCGAGCAGATACCGAAAGATCTTCCAAATTTTACGCTAAGAGAGAGGGAAACGCTAAAGTGGTCCTATGAAGGTAAGACCGCCTGGGAAATTGGTGTCATTCTTTCAATATCTGAGCGAACAGTAAAATTTCACCTGAATAATATTTACCAAAAGCTCAATGTGGCAAACCGCTCACAGGCGGTGGCTAAAGCTATTCGTTATAAAATCGTGTAGATTCTTTTTCAACTGTTCAAAAAATACATTCTGATAAATCACTGTCGGACCGGCAACGCAGACAGCCTCACTATGAGGCTCTAAGGTAATGGATGCTGAACAATCCATCTGCATCCGTCCATGTTTTTTCTCTATTGAATCCAGCTTGCATGGCCAGGGAGTGAAACTCAGAAATAGAATATTTATATGAATTTTCTGTGTGTATAGACTCTCCCTGTTCAAGTTTAAATACGTTGTTACCAATGGTGACGGATTGACTGTCTTTGCACAGTAGATGCATTTCAACTCTTCCTGAAACTTCATTATAAAAAGCTTTGTGCTCAAAACAATCAACGTCAAAATTTGTGTTTAATTTGCGGTTTATATGGGTCAGAATGTTTAGATTAAACTGTGCGGTTATCCCCTGTTTATCATTGTAAGCATTATTAAGAATATCGGGATCTTTTTTCAAATCAACGCCAATCAACAACCCGCCACCAGGTTCAACTAAACTATGCAGATTTCTCAGAAAGGTCACAGCTTCTTCAGGTTCAAAGTTGCCAATGCTTGAGCCAGGGAAAAAAGCGACTCGCCGTTTTTTAACCGGGTAGTCGGGTAGATTTATGGGGGTAGTAAAATCGACACATGCAGCTATAACTCGAAGTTTCGGATATTCAGACACCAGATTCCTGGCAACAGAATAAAGGTAGTCGCTTGAAATATCCAGAGGGATATAGGTGTGAGGTTCGAGCATATCTAATAGAAGACGTACCTTTTTGCTGGCGCCACTTCCCGGCTCGATTAATACACACTCTTTTCCGAGATATGTGCAAATTTCTTCCAGGTTATCTTTTATGATGGCTGTTTCTGTCCGGGTTGGATAGTACTCGGGTGTTTCACATATCGCATCAAACAGGTGAGAACCGTGTTCGTCATAAAAATACTTTGGCGGGATATTTCGCGGTTTGTTGCTTAATCCGCTTATGATATCTTCATGAAAACTGGAGTTCTCAGGCTCCAGATCGTGAAACAGTAATCTTTGTGAAAGGGGGGGCGTCATTGCCTGTTCTCCATAAGGAAAAATCGGTGAAATTTAAATTGAGTGCCTGCTTTATTAATTATTTGGTGCAAAAACCAGTCGCCATATGTGATTCGTTACAGTATGGCCTGTCTTTTGATGCGTTGCAACGGCACAAAGCAGCTTCCATAGTGCGACTGGTTCTGCGTCCTGTTCCCGAAAAACTTCCATATTCCTTCTCACGGGTTTGGCACAATTCAGGTTGCTGACAAAATGGGGTTAACCCTGATTTTTTACTGGAATAGGTCGGATCTGTAGAAAACGCTTTTATCACTACCCACAGGGGCATTCGCTGAGAATTCCATGTGTTCAGGGATATAATAATTTGCATATTAAGAATGCATAATGAACGTCCAGCCAGCTTAATTAGCATGCTATCGCCTGTGCATGCAAATAATTAACGTTCCCGATTAAGTATATGAAATAAGGTGAGTTTTCAACATTTTAGCAATAAAAACAGCCATTTTTTTATTATCTCGAAAAATAAATTCAGGGGAACCTGTACGAAAGGACAGTTTCAGGATTTCAAGCTTACTTTATAAGCTTTCACTTGTGCAATTGTTATTGACGGCAGGTAATTCAGTGAAACGTATAGGGCTTAATACTGAGGAAGGAAGGCATGCCGTCTGGCTAGAACTGTTCTTTGATCTTGTTTATGTTGTGGCGCTGACGCGGTTAACACATATTGTTGTCGCGGGGCATAATGGGCATATAGAAACCAGCGATTACCTGGCATTCTTTACACTTTTTGTCCCGGTGTGGTGGTCATGGGTTGGCCATACTATGTACCAAAACAGGTTTGGCACCTATGACATCACAGATAGCCTGCTCACGTTATTACAGATGTTTTTTGCTATTATGCTTGCCTTCGGGGTTGGCAATGCATTTGGAAAAACCGGCGTAATATTCGCTTTAGCCTACGCAGCCACCCGCTGGATTTTAGTTCTTATGTATATGCGGGTCTATCTTGGTAACCCGGATGTTCGACCCATCGCGGGCGGCCTGTCCTTTGGTTTTGCTGTGGGTTCATCTTGCTGGGTGGTTTCTGTATTTTTTCCGCCACCGGCAATGTATATATTATGGGTTGCAGGGCTTGTAATTGAACTGGCAACGCCTCTTTTACTGCGAAAACAACTCGCCCTGGTTCCCGTACATAATACACATTTACCGGAAAGGGCAGGACTTTTTGCCTTGTTGGTGATGGGGGAATCTTTTCTTGGTCTTGTGTCGGGTGCGGATACTTATGAGTTTTCTGAAACGCTTGTCCTGAATCTGGTTTTTGGGTTTTCTATAATTTGCGCAATTTGGTGGTTATATTTTGAAACACTGGAAAAAGCGCTCACAGGAAATTTGCAGGGCGCCGCCCACCTGTTTCTTTACGGGCATTTACCAATATATATGGGGATAGGACTGCTCGCTGCCGGGGTGCAAAGACTGGTTTCCACCAACCATTCCACAAACGATTTAAGTTTTATATTCTCTTTTAGTCTGTTATTGATACTTGTGCCGCTGCAATTTATTCATCATCAATATATAAATAACAAATCGGGCAGGTTGTTTTTTGCGCGGGGGCTGTTGATACTTACATCAATCCTTATTTTCGTTGGTCTGTCGAGCTTTATTAGCAATCAGTTTCTTGCATTTGCGATAGTTTCCATGCTGGTCATATATATCTGGCTGGAATCCGCATTTGTTATAAAAGTAGTTAAATAAACATCTTAACGGGTAACGATGCTTATTTGTGAATATGGCGACTATCCTCGCCATGAGGATGTCTTAACACGGAGCCTGTTATGGTACATAAAATTCAACACCCCACATATCCCCCGCTGCCACTGGCTGAGTGGGAGGAAACAAAAAAAACACTACATCTTTATGTCCAGATTGTTGGGAAAATAAGGCTGGGGCTTTTTCCAAAAACAAATCACTGGTGGCATGCTCCGTTATATATTTCCACGCGCGGACTTACGACACGACCCATTCCTTATAATGGAATGATGTTCGAGATCGAATTTGATTTTATCCATCATGTGGTTTCTATCCGAACCAGTAACGGAGAACTGGAGTTTGTTAATATAAATGGGGTATCTGTTGCTCAATTCTACAACACTATTCTCAGGATGCTTTCTGAACTTGGTGTAAATGTCGAGATTAATTCTGTTCCCTACGACAATATCAGCAAGGTGCCTTTTGAGAGCAATAAGGTTGCCGCCCAATATGACAAGGAGTACGTAAACAGATTTTGGCGAATACTGGTTCTCGTCGGTACGGTGTTTGAGAAATACAGGTCAATGTACATAGGGAAAAGCACTCCGGTTCATCTGTTCTGGCATCATCTTGATCTTGTTGTCAGCCGATTTTCAGGGAACCGCGCGCCGGAAAGAACATGGCCCACCAATGTTGAACGAGAAGCCTACTCCCATGAAGTAATGAGTTTTGGATTCTGGGCGGGAGATGAGGTGGTAAGAGAGGCTGCTTTTTATGCTTATGTATATCCTGAGCCTGAGGCGCTGATAGAGCAACGTCTGCAGCCGGATGCGGCTGTCTGGAATACTGATCCGGGCTATGCCATGGCCTTTTTGCCTTACGAGTCAGTGCAGCAATCACAGGATCCCGATGCGGATATCATGCTTTTTCTACAAAGCGCTTATCAGGCGGGTTGTGAATGCAGCGAGTGGGATTCTAAATCTTTTGAGTTGTAATTATTTTTAATTAAAGCGGGTAAATTAAAATGAAATTGAAAAAAGCGATTCTTTTATCAGTCACATTGTTATGTATTCATTATTCTGCTTATGCTGGAAAGTCTGTTCCCCCGGTGATACAGTTTGATATTTCTCAAACGGTGTCTAAATTGCCTCTTGCTGATGATGTTAGTGCGGATGATGCAATTATCGCGCTAAAATCGAAAGCAATTGAACTGAACATGAAATTTGTTGCGCACCAGCCGCTATCAAAAGAATTGAAGGCTCGTGGCATTAAATCAGGAAGGCTTGAGATATTTCAGTTTTGCAACCCGGCAGATGCGCACAAAATGGTGAAATTTAATCCGATTTTTGCCGCATACATGCCTTGCCGAATAGCGCTGGTTGAAGATGGAAATGGCAAAGTATGGTTAATGATGATTAACCTGGATATGTTAATTAATAATACAGATTTGCCACCGAAACTGAAAACAATTGCAATGCGTATCAATAAAACACTGGCGCGAATAATGCAGGCCGGTGCAAGTGGCGATTTTTAATCTCTTTGGGTTAAATTCCCCGCTGCTTGCAGCGAAAATCGGTAGGAGCAGGTGGCGAAAACCGGTAGGAGCGGGCTCGTCCGCGAACAGTTTGAGGTTCAGGCAACCGCTTTCGCGAGCAAGCTCGCTCCTGCGATCTAATACCCCGCCCGCTTGCAGCGGGGTAGTTTATTCCATATGGGGCACTTAACCATGTGCTCTTATAAATAAGTAATTGTATAAAATAAGGAAGCCGGATGGCGATGCAGGAAGTTGAATGGAAAAAAGGCATCTGCGGCATTTGCCCGGCAGGTTGCTGGATTGAAGCCGGAATGAAAAACGGCAAAATTGTAGATGTTCGCGCCGATAAAACCCATCAACTTGGTATGATCTGTCGTCGCGGACAGCATGCCCCGGAAATTATTTATTCTGAACATCGCCTGAAGCATCCCATGAAACGTGTGGGAGCCAAAGGCAGTTATGAGTTTGAGCCCGTTAGTTGGGACGAGGCTTATGACATTATTGTCAAAAATCTTAACGCTATCAAAGCAGAATCAGGTCCAGAGGCTGTTTCTATTTATACGGGGCGAGGTGCGTTTGAACTCTCACTCTGTGACATGTATCAACCGAAAGGGGTCGCGGTCTCTTCCGCATCTAATATTCTTTTCCCCTTTGGTTCACCTAATACCATGGGGGTTGGCGCGCTGTGTTACGTCTCCTTTGCCATGATTGCTCCCGATGTAACCCTGGGAACCATGTTGACCAATATGTACACGGACATGGAAAATGCGGAACTACTACTGGTATGGGGCGCCAATCCAGCGACTGATTCGCCCCCGTTAGATATGATTCGTCTTGAGGCGGCCGCGAAAAGGGGCTGTGACATTGTGGTAATCGATCCGCGCTGTACCGAGACGGCCAAACGCACGGACGCTGAATGGATTGCCATCCGCCCTGGTACTGACGGCGCTCTGGCATTGTCTATGATTGGTGTGCTGATCGATGAAGATTTGTATGATGAAAAGTTTGTAGATCAGTGGACGCTGGGTTTTGATGAGTTGATAACTTATACGCAGCATTTTCGCCCGGAAGTCGTAGAAAAAATTACCGCTGTACCTGCGGATAAAATTCGAGATCTTGCCCGACGTATTGCCAGGGCTACAGGTGCTGCGCCGGTTATGTATACGGGGTTAGAGTATTCCAATAGTGGCATTCAGGCTGTTCGCGCCGTATTAAGCCTGTTTGCGATCAGTGGTCATCTTGATACGCCGGGCGGAATGGGGCTGGCTATGCGTGGTCAGCACTTCCCCATTAATCGTTCCTGTAATCAGGAAAATCCCGATTTACAGCGAGCTGCAGCGCGGGATAAATTTCCACTTTACAGCGACTATCGTGGGGAGTCGCATGCTTCCGGCCTGGTCGATGCGGTGCTGCATGGTGAGCCGTACTCTATTCGTGGCCTGATTATCCACGGCGCCTCCCTGCTGACTTCCTGGCCACAAACCTCCATCTGGCGTGAAACACTGTCCAAACTTGATTTTGTCGTCAGCATTGATCGTCAACTTACTGCGGATTCCGCATATGCTGACATCGTGCTGCCGGCGACTACGATGTTCGAGATCGATTCGTACATGGTCTATGGCCCTATCTTTCGGTTGCGTGAAAAACTGATGGAACCCATAGGTGAAGCGCGTAATGATTATCTAATTATGGCGGAACTGGCTCAACGACTGGGGTACGGTCACCTTTATCCTCAAACTGAAGATGAAGTCATACGAGCGGCATTAGAAGGATCTGGTTATAGCCTGGAAGATATTCAGGACAACGGTGGCGGGGTTAAATTACACACGCCGATGATGGAATACAAAAAATATGAAAAAGGAGGATTGCGAGAAGACGGGAAACCCGGCTTCGAAACGCCCAGTGGCAAGTTTGAAATCTGGTCCAGCAAACTGGAGGAGTATGGCTATGAGCCATTACCGAAATATATCGAGCCGGTTGAAGGCCCGCAGGCGGCACCGAAACTTAATAAGCGTTTCCCTCTGGTTTTTAACTCCGGTGCGCGTCCTCAGACCGATTTCCGCTCACAACACCATGGTATCAAAGGTCTTAATAAAGATAACCCTGAACCAACAGTCGAAATTAATATCGAAGATGCTCGAATCAGAGGTATTGAACAGGGTGATCTGGTAGAGGTGCGCACAGCCCGAGGCGCGGTGCCGTTTCGTGCCAGGATCAGTAATGATATTGTCTGGGGCGCCATCGAGGTCAATATGGGGGGCGGTACGCCGGTGGGGCCGAAAGCCTGGCAAGAATGGAATGTTAACGAATTGACCGATTTGTATAATTATGATGAGATTTCCGGATTCCCGGTGTATAAGGCGCTGCTCTGCGATGTAGTCAAGCTGGAAGCCGGTGACGCTAAAGCAAAATCGCGCCTGAGCCGAGCAGATAGTATAGACAGGGTAACAACGGCATTGAACGGTAAGGGGCGGGAAGAGCGCAGGCATAGTATTTATCTTGACAACAATGCCACCACGGCCATAGCAAAAGGCGTGAAACAGGCGATGTTGCCTTATCTTGAATCTCTTTATGGTAACCCTTCCAGCATCCATAGCGTGGGGCGGGATGCGCATGAAGCTATTGATAAAGCCCGTCGCCAGATGGGCAGGCTGATTAACGCCAGGCCCAGGCGAATTATGTTTACTGGTGGCGGTAGTGAAGCCAATAATCTGGCATTAAAAGGGATCGCATTCGCCCGGAAATCCAGCGGCTGGCATATCATTACCAGCCGAATCGAACACCCGGCCATTTTACAAACGGCCGCTTTCCTTGAGCGTCAGGGATTCAGGCTTACCTATCTCAATGTAGACAGAGACGGACTTATTCACCCGCAACAATTAGCCGACGCCTTAACCGATAAAACTATCCTGGTTTCGATCATGATGGCCAACAATGAAGTTGGTAGTATTCAGCCGATCAGGGAACTGGCACAGGTCGCGCATGCTCATGGCGTGCTGTTCCATACTGATGCAGTTCAGGCTGCAGGAAAAATACCCATCGATATAGAAAAGCTGGATGTCGATCTTCTGAGCCTTTCCGGGCATAAGTTTCACGGACCCAAAGGTGTCGGGATGCTCTATGCGCGAAAAGGTATTGAACTGGAGTCTCTAATTCATGGCGGGCAACAGGAATTTGGTCTGCGTGCGGGTACCGAAAATGTCCCGGCGATTGTTGGCATGGGGAAAGCAGCTGAGCTGGCGCTGGAATCGTTGCATGAAAACAGCCCCATGGCGCGATTGCGCGACCAGCTTCAAAAGGGAATCGAGGAACTCGTACCGATGTCCCACTTAAATGGGCACCAAACCCGGCGTCTTCCCAATACACTTAATATGAGTCTGCCGGGTATACGTGGCGAATCACTCGTGGTTGCACTGGATCAGCGTGGCATATCCTTTTCGTCGGGCTCAGCGTGCAAGTCAGGTTCCCCCAAACCAACCCACGTATTGATGGCAATGGGTTCTACGGAAGAAGATGCACATTGTGCTGTTCGATTTTCACTGGATACGGACATCACGGAAAAAGATATTAAGATTACGTTAGAAGAATTAAAAAATGTTCTGGCTGAAATAGAAACCACAGTGCGCTTTTTGCCATGTAAATAAATACAGAGCATCTGCTTTTACAATTCGCCAAATTTAATCTCTACGGGTTTAATTCCCCACAGCTTGCTGTGATTAATATTAACCGCCAGGACACAAAGGACGCCAAGATTTAGCCAAACAATTTCTGGCGTCCTTTGCGTCCTGGCGGTTCAGGTTGTTCCTTCGACTAATACCCCGTAGCTTTCTGCGGGGTGGTTTATTTTTGTTCTTCAGGTGCAGGGTGCGAGTAAGTGTTTAATCGGTTACAAACCGATGTACTGACTGTTGTAATTCGCCGCTCATTTGTTCCAGGCGGTGGTTGTCATTAACCGTTTGTTCTACGGCGACCAGGGTTTGTCGGCCCATGTCGTTGATACGGATAATATTCTGATCGATTTCCTCCGCTACACTGGCCTGTTCTTCGGTGGCGGATGCAATCATGGATGTCATATCGCGTACGGTTTTAATTGAGATTACGATTTCAGCAAATGATTTACCCGCAGATTGTGCCTGTTGTGATGTATCCTGCGCCGTTGTAACAAAACCGCTCATGGTTTCAACGATGTTGTGTGCGGCTTCCTGAAGTTTTGCAATGGTGGTTTTAATCTCCTGGGTTGAGTTGGTGGTGCGCTGGGCGAGTTGACGGACTTCATCGGCGACTACAGCGAAGCCGCGGCCCTGTTCGCCCGCGCGGGCGGCTTCAATAGCGGCATTGAGGGCAAGCAAATTCGTTTGTTCAGCGATGCCTGCGATGACCGTTCTTACACTGTCAATTTTTGCGGATTCATTTTCAAGGTTGGTTATCATGTTGGCAGTCGATTCGATATCGGTTGCTAACACACTGATGGTATCAACAGCGGCACGAAATTCAGCATCCCCTTTCTGTACTGATTTTTCTACCGCTGCAGTGGCATCCGCGGCGCGTATGGCATTATCGGCAACTTCGCGGAAAGACGCGTTCATTTCACTGACTGCTGTGGTGCTTTGCATGGTCTGATTTTCCTGCTCCTGGGCGCAGTTAAGAATCGTCTCGATAGATTCCCCCATGCGCAGGTTGAGGTTGTTTATTTCATCAGCATCGTTACGGATTTTACTCACCAGGCCGCCGAGTTGTGTACGTAGCTGATTGGATGATCCTTCAAGCTGTTTGATTTCGACAAAACTCGCACCAAGCTCGGTGTTCCTGCGCAGGTCACCATTGGCATAATCCGATAGATAGGGTAGAAAACGTTTGATTGCGATAACCAGCCGTTGCTGAACAAGATTAATGCCGCCTACCATAATAAAAAATACGAGACCGACAATAATCATGATGATATGCACACGTGAAGCAATGATCTCGTGTTGCTGATTGATTTTTTCGACTATGTTTGTGAGTGAATACTCGAGCTTGTCCACCATTTCATGTGAGTGTTTATCGACCTCGGCTGCACGGCTAATATTTTGCTCGGTTCGTTTGAGCTCAGAGATATAGCGGCTCAATAAAAATTTAAGTGTGGAAATCAGTTCTTCGGCTTTGTCTTCCTGTTCTGTGCTTTCCTCAGCATCCAGCCCCAGAATCGAGCTGAACTCATCTTCCTCGGCCTCAGGGTATATTCCCAGTCGTGGTAGCGCTGTCATTTTCTGCACATGAGTAACAGCACGGGTTACTGCGGTAAGAATCTGTGACTGGTATTTACTGTCCTGGTATTTGAAATATTTTTCTCGCAGGTGGCTGATACCCTCGAGTTCCTCCAGCAACCGTGCGCTAAGCAGAGCGTATTTAATCGCCAGTGCCGGCTTGTCAGTTGCACCTTCACCGGCATAATCATTGAGCGAGCTGAGTGCATCGCGTATTTCTCGCTCTGCCTGAAGCAATAATCCCTGCTTGTCACCGGAGAGTTTTCCTGCTGCTCGTAAGTCAGTCTGTATGAATTTCAGTAGCGCGTTGGCAGCCTTTAACGTAGTGGCCGTGGTTTCGGCAGGTAATGCCAGCAGATCTGTTTCTATACTTGTTTTAAGCTGGTTTTCGACCGCCGCGAGTTTTACTGCATCGCCGCTGCCAAGATACTGGTCAAGTGGTTTGCGCACGCCGGTTTCAATACTGCTGGCGATGGCCGTGTAATTTAACAGTTGGGTATACGATTCCTGCATGGTCTGGATCGCCCAAAGTGTGGTGCTGATCAGTACGATTAGTAATAAGGCCAGCAAAGTACTGCCGATGGTGGTTAAACTTGAAATACGAAGAGACGCTACTTTCATGCGACAACACCCCTCAAAGCTATTGATGTGGCAACAGTGATTAAGGAATTGTTATCGTCGCGATCGGTGATAAGTTAAGCGGAAAATAGTGATTTAAATATGAATTTTTTGTGACAGTGATAATGCCGGGTAGAAATTCTGAGGCATTGTGAAATTGTCTATAAAGCTGTCAGATTTTTATACTAACTCTGAATATTGCTAAATATTGGATTTAGCCTGCATTTTTACCCGCGCTGTTATGGGTGTTGTTGATGTGTTTTTCATCGACCTCGAAAATATTTGCAGTATTGCCGACGATCAGTGGATCGGGTTTGGTTACTATGCCTGTATCCTTGTTGTTATAGGGCAGACTGTTGAGGATATACAGCATAGCATTGATGCGAGCGCGTTTTTTGTCATCGGATTTAATCACAGTCCAGGGGGCGTCCTTGGTATCTGTATAGAAGAACATGGATTCCTTTGCTTCGGTATACTGATTCCACTTGTCCAGCGATGCCATGTCGATAGGGCTGAGTTTCCATTGTTTAAGAAGATCTTTGCGCCGCTTCTGGAAGCGGCGAAACTGTTCTTCGCGACTGACAGAGAACCACATTTTGAATAGATAGATACCGCTTCTGGTCAGCATGCGCTCCAGCTCCGGGGTCTGGCGCATAAATTCCAGATATTCGGCGGGGGTACAGAAATTCATGACTTTTTCGACCCCGGCCCGGTTGTACCATGAACGGTCAAACATGACGATTTCACCGGCAGTCGGCAGGTTTTGTATGTAGCGCTGGTAATACCACTGCCCTTTTTCCTGCTCATTGGGTTTTTCCAGCGCTACAACGCGAGCGCCGCGTGGATTCAGATGTTCCATGAAACGCTTGATGGTGCCACCTTTACCGGCAGCATCCCTGCCTTCAAACAGGATCATGATTTTCTGCTCCGTTTCTTTTACCCAGTTTTGCAGCTTCAGGAGTTCGATTTGCAATTCCTGCTTACGTTTTTCGTATTCAGCTACAGAAATGGGTTTCTTATAAGGATAGGCGCTATGTTTGAATATATCCTTGCGAGTTGGATTGCGTTTTACTTTATGACAGCTCAGGGAATGATTTTTGTCTGCTGAGGGGGAAGAATTGTCTGAGATGTTTTTAAGCATTGTCATAATCACTCATAAATTAAATACTTGAGAGGTAACGCACTGGCAGCCGGAATAAAGTATGTTTCTGATATGGCGGTGAATCGACGCTGTCAGATAATTCAAAAATATCAGGCCATTTCAGCAGGATGCGACAGGGATTCGTTATTAGTAACGGCAGTATTTTGCTGTGACTTTAGGAAACGGAAGAATAAAACAGATTTTTTTGCGCAACTGTGCTTAGAAGTCAGGAAATACAGTTAAGATATTGTTAATTAACAATATTCAAGGCTACCGAATAGTTTTTGTACTGAGCCCAAATATTATTGAAGTAGCCCATACACGCCCAGTGAATAAGCGCGTTTCTGTTCCCCTTCCAGAGACGATGGGCTGATGCTGGAACCGGTGCGTAGATCACGGCTCAGGTAACGAGTGTCACCGGTGCCTTTGTCGAAGGCGACTGTGGCGGCTTCCGGAAAGTAATAACCCAGCACATCACCTTTTTCGACGCCGACAGTAACGTGGAAGCGGGTTTTGATCAGCCCGGTTTTGCTGATGTTCAGATTACGGCTTTCCCATACCACGACCAGTTTGTTATCTATTTTACGCAGGACTTTGACGGTCATGCGGGTGGGTTTAATGAACCAGGCGCCAACGCCCGTTAGTACACCGGTGCGGGGAATTTCATTTTTTAGATCCACCAGCATGATGGGCCGGTTGTCATACTGTTTACGTTTGACCAGTTCGCCACCGACATAGTCGAGCAGGTTGTTATTGACAAGGAAGGATTTATAAACATCGATCTGATCCTGCACGAAGCGGCGCACCTGACTGCGTAGCAGGGTGGCTTCGTTAAAACGGGAGGATTTTTCCTTGCCGATGATCTCCCGTACCCGGTTGGATTCATCCAGTGCAGTCTGTAGTTGGGAGCGTTCAGACTCCAGTGACTGGATTTCATTCTGTGCCATGTCCAGCTGCTGTTGCAGTGACTGGTTGCGGCTTTCAAGTTCCTGTATGTTGACCGGTGTTTGACAGCCGCTCAGAATCAGCATGGAGGGTATTGCTAACAGAGACAAAATTCGAAACACGTAGGTACTCCGAAGAATCAGGGTTGATAAATGTTGTTGACCAGAAACGGCTGACTCAGCAGGCGTTTATTATCCAGCCGCAATTCCAGAATATAGCTGCCCTCGCTGAAACCTTCCACCGGCTGTTCAATCTGGAAAAAGTGATCGCCCTCGCTGCCTGAAACAATAACAGGCTTCTGGGATATCTGTATCCGTCCAGCGCCATCAAGGAGCACCGCCTGTAACAGTGTACTTGTGTTTTCCATGTTTTTGAAGTGAAAGCCGATGTAGAGCGTGCGCCCGAGTTGCAGTGTGTCAGCCTGTGGCTGATCCAGTGACTGCAGTGGCGTGGCGCTGAACAGAATCCGGCTGACCTGTGGTTGTGTGGCTGCGGTGGCTTTTTCGAGCATGCTTTCGATTTCTACAATTCTGCTACTGTGGCCATAAACCGACTGCGCCTGTTCGAGGAAGATGCTTGCCTGGGTCAGACGACCCTGTTCGATGGCCTGAGTGATCTGCTCTGTGAGTCGGGCTTCGATTTCTTTCAGCTTCTCTTTCGCGTGCCGATTATGTGTTTCAATGGCCAGTACCTTCTGATAACGGCTATAGGCGCTGTTATCTGCAGGGCTGATTAGCTGGTTTTTGTTAAACGCCTCATCGGCCTGTTGCAGTAGTTTCTTTACCTGTGCGATATGATGGATAGCCTGTTGCAGTTTTTTCTGCTGTTCGAGTACAACCGGGTGACGGATATTGAGCTGCGTTATCATGCCATCGAGTTTTTTCAGCTGTTTACGAAGTCGCCAGCTGGACGATTGTTGCTTTGTTTTCTTCAGCCAGGACTGGTTGATATCCTGTAACATTTTTAAGGCTTCGGCATTGTTTGGATCCAGTTTCAGGGCCGCCTCAAGTTCAGACAGCGCATTGTTTTTTTCGGCCGTTATGATAGCGCCGGATTCGAAATATTTTCTGGCATTGGCAAGATGTCCAGGCAGGGCCTGCGCCTGTTGCAGTTGTGCCTGTAGTTGTTCGCGGGTCTGAATAAACTTCTGATCACTGGCAATCCGGGGATCCTGTTCCTGCATTTCAGCCATCAGGCCAAGCGCCTGTGTGGGGTTGCCGGAATCAATGGCGGCCTGGATTTTATCGATATACTCCAGTTTCTGTTTTCCCTTTGCGGCCGCACTGTTACTGACGCTTTCCCGGGCTGCGTCCTGGATTGTATCTGGAACTGTATCCGGGATCGCATCTGGCTGCGCGGCGGCTCTAATATTCTCTGCAACAGGCGTCTGCGTTAGCTGCAGTCTTTCGATAGTTTGGGTCAACCAGGGTATGTCCAGCGTTTCTGCGTAACGAAGTATTTCCTGTCGTTGCTGGTAAGCAAGAGCCCCTGCAATAAGCACTAACAGCAACAGCAGAAAAACAGAAAAAGAAGTTCGATTATGCGGCGCCGGTGTGAGTTCAGGTGCGTGAATATCTTTGCTGGCGCTGAAGCTTGTGCCTGAATTTGTTCCTGAACTTATAAGGGTTTCGGCATGATGGTTTTTACCGGCTTCCTGAAAAGCGGCACATTTTTCTTCGATAGCCGCCAGATTTTCATCGCTGATCTGATCCAGCGCCTCGATCAGTTCGGCTGCTGTCTGGTAACGATCTTCAGGTTCCTTGGCCAGGCAGGTATTGATAATGGGCTGGAAGATTTGCAGTTCATCAGAGAGGACGGGAATAGCCGCCGTGATATGCTTGATGCCGATGGCAACGGCGGAGTCGGCATCATAGGGAACGTAGCCGCTGAGCATATGAAAAAACACCACGCCCAGACTGTAGATATCGGAGCGGTGATCGGCGTTGAGTCCCTTGTTCTGTTCAGGACTCATATAATAGGGGGTGCCCAGTGCGCTGCCGGCCCTGGTCAGGCCGTGGCTGGTTTGATAACTGCGGGCAATGCCAAAGTCCATCAATACCACACGCCCATCACCTTCATGCAGCATGATGTTTTCCGGTTTTACATCACGGTGGACATAACCTTTTTTTGCCGCAAAATTCAGTGCCCGGGCAACGTCCTTGATGATTCGGATCAGCTCTTTTCTTGAGATATCGCCACAGGCATCCCGGAGATCCCGGCCGGCAATGTATTCCATCGACAAATAGTGATAGCCCTCATGCACACCGACATCGAATACGGTGACAATATTGGGATGCATGAGATGGCTGACGATACGGGCTTCGCGCAAAAAGCGCTCGGAAAACTGTTGGCCCTGCGCCTGATTCGGATCAAGAACTTTCAGCGCCACTTCGCGGCCGAGGCTTTCCTGTATCGCCAGGTAGACGGTCGCCATACCGCCACGGCCCAGCAGCCTTTTGATACTGTAGCCGGGAATCCTGATCAGGGAGGCGGTGTTATCTGTAGTGGCGTCTTGTCCGTTCACATGTTGTTATCGGGGCCTTGATAGGGGTTCCAGGCAGAAGAATTAGAAAAAATGTACATCAGTGCACTAATTTTAGGATGTAAGTTCCTATTGCGCAAAGATTTTTGCCGGGCTGGGTGGCTTTTGCCCGGATGGGGCAGGTTCAGCCAGACTGGCGTGTCACATCGACATAGAGTGTCAGGCGTTGGCCGGGTTGCAGGTATTTGTGTTTGCTGATGCGGTTCCAGCGACACAGTTGGTCAACACTGACGCGGAATTTCTGCGAGATGCGCGCCAGTGAATCACCCCGGCGGACGCGGTAACCGATGCGTTTGGTAATTGTGCGTGAGGGCGGGGGTGTGAGAAATTTACCCGCATCATTACCTGATACCGATTTACCGGTGCGCGACCAGATCACCAGTTTTTGTCCCGGCATCAGCGGATCGCGCGGCGCCATGCCGTTCCAGCTCGCCAGTTTGCGCACGCTGACCTTATGGCGGCTGGCCAGATCCCAGAAGGTATCGCCGGGTTGCACAATATGGGTTAGCTTGATGCCTTTGCGTGGGATGTTCTGCAATGTGCTTTTACGCTGATTGGCGCTCAGGCGGTAACTTTGCGGACGTTTGCTGGCGACAGGAATAGTCAGGCTGCGGCCGGCGCGCAGGCGGCTGCCGCGAATATGGTTCATCTGTTTAATCGTCTGAATGCTGGTATGGTATTTATGTGAAATGCTGCTGAGGGTCTCGCCCGGGCGTATTTTGTGGCGCACCCAGCTGATATGGGCATTATCAGGCAATTTTGCCAGTTTCTGGCGGAAAGTCTCGGCTTTGTCCAGTGGCAGCAGCAGATAGCTGGGGCCATTGGGTGATGTGGCCCAGCGGTTGAAAGCGGGGTTGAGCTGGTAAAGTTTGTCCAGCTCGATTTCAGCCAGCTCGGCGGCTTTGGCCAGATCGAGCTGGCGGTCGATTTTGATCCGCTCAAAGTAAGGGACGTTGGCGATGACGGGCATGTCCAGATCATAGGCGCTCGGATTCTGGATGTATTTTTTCAGCGCCAGCAGCTTGGGTACATAGGCGCGGGTCTCGGGTGGCAGTTTCAGTGACCAGAAATCGGTGGGTTTGCCCTTGCGGCGGTTTTTCCGGATAGCACGATGGACAGTGCCCTCGCCAGAGTTATAGGCGGCCAGCGCCAGTAACCAGTCACCCTTGAACTGTTTTTGCAGATTATTCAGCAAGCGGGCGGCTGACTGCGTTGCGGCGTAAACATCACGCCGGCCGTCATACCACCAGTCCTGTTTCAGGCCATAGCGCCGACCGGTTGAGGGAATGAACTGCCAGATGCCGGAAGCGCGACCATGCGAGTAGGCGAAGGGTTGAAAGGCGCTTTCGACGATAGGCAGCAGGGCGATTTCACTGGGCATGTTGCTGTTTTCCAGTGTTTCGACAATGTAGTACAGGTAGGGACGGGCGCGCTCGGCCACCCGCTGCATATAGGCAGGATGGCGGACATACCAGTCCAGTTGCTGCTGGATACGTCGGTGTTTGATATCTTCAAGGGCAAAACCATCACGGATGCGCTGCCAGAGATCATCCGGTCCCGCCGTGCTAAAAACATTGCTGCCGGCTTCAAAGCCAGACCAGTAGGCGGGGAAGCTGGCGTCACCGCTAACCTGATAATCGCTGGTTTTAGCCAGTGTCGGGATACCGGTTGCTACCACCGGTTCCAGCTGTTTCTGCGTGACAGCGGTTTCTGCCAGTGTCTGTGTGGACGATGTTTGCGGTATCAGGCTGCAGCCGCCAGTCAGTCCGGTGGCAAGAGTGAGAAATAGAATTGGAAGTGATAAGGGATTTCGCATTAATCTGACTTCAGGTTACCCAATGTGCGAATATAATAAAATCACAGAGCAAAAACTGTGATACAGATGTAATTAAATCAGTAGTTAAGGCAGAATACTGAATGCAAAACAGTATATCAAACGGACAGCTTTATTGTCGGGATATTAAACCGGAAACTTTAATCGGCCTATAAAATTTGCATGCGATTTCGTAAAAAAATTCCAGTTTCTGGGCGCCAGGCCAATCGCTGTGATGCTGCGCCGACGGTCTGGCATGAATTATTCGACTGGTTTGATACCTGTGTCGGTGTGCAGCTGGCAAAAACGGAAAAGACCGTGCTGGATGCGATCCTGCCTGATTTATTTGGTTATTACCTGGTTGCACTGGCACATCCATTGCACGCCGACAAGTTTGCCGCCAGTCGTGTTTCACAGCGCAGGGTGATGAATATCTGTGCGCAGGATTATTTGCCACCCCTGAAACCATCCGGCTTCCACGGTGAAGTCGATCGTCTTCCCCTGCTGGCTGACAGCGTCGATGTGCTGGTATTGCCGCATATCCTTGAATTTTCCCAGCATCCCCACGAGGTACTGCGTGAAGCGGAGCGGGTGCTGATTGCCGAAGGGCATGTAGTGATTCTGGGTTTCAACCCCCTGAGTTTCTGGATGCTCTGGCGGCTGGCGCTGGGCTGGCGAGGCATGACGCCGTGGTGTGGCGCTTTTCGTAGCGTCAACAGGATGCGGGACTGGCTGGCGCTGCTGGGCTTCGATGTGGTCGATACGCGCTACTATTTTTTTCGTCCGCCGCTGCAGAATCGGAGTATTTTGCGAAAACTCGGTTTTCTGGAAAAACTGGGGCAGCGCCTGTGGCCGATTTTTGGCGGTGGTTATGCCATCGTTGCTAAAAAGCGGGTAGTAACTCTGACACCGATTCGTCCGCGCTGGGCCACACGCAAGCGCCTCGTTACCACCGGACTGGTGGAACCTATGAAACCCCATCACAGGAAGAATTATGAGCAAGATAGTTGAAGCCTGGACTGACGGCGCCTGCCGTGGCAACCCCGGTCCCGGCGGCTGGGGCGCACTGTTGCGTTACGATGGCCAGGAAAAAAGACTCTGCGGGGGGGAGCGGGAGACCACCAACAACCGGATGGAACTGATGGCCGCGATTATGGCCCTGGAAAGCCTGACACGACCATGTACGGTAGTGCTTACTACCGATTCAACCTATGTCATGAAAGGCCTGACCGAATGGATGCCCAACTGGAAAAAGCGCGGCTGGAAAACAGCAGCGAAAAAACCGGTCAAGAATGTCGACCTCTGGCAACGCCTGGATACCGCCGCCCAGCGCCATCAGGTGCAGTGGCAGTGGGTAAGAGGTCACAGCGGCCATGATGAAAATGAAATTGCGGATGAGCTGGCAAATCAGGGTATCGATGAGATGGCTGATTAAAAAAGATGTGGCGCAGTTCTGTCATCTGTTTGTCAATTTCCCCCTTTAGACTAGGGTCTGTTGATCTTTCATCTATTGTCTGATTTTGGCTAATTTTAGCCCTGCCTGCGTTATTTTTTACTATCAATGTAGTGCATTGATAAGTAAAAAATGCCTTGTCAGGACT
>JASBTR010000141.1 GCA_030148325.1 Gammaproteobacteria bacterium | reverse complement strand
TTCGGTTTCGCTCAGGAGAGCCTTGTCGAACCATGAGCGTGGAAATACTGTGAATAGAGTGTTTAATCTGCTTGTCCTTCGACAGGCTCAGGATGAACGGTAATTGCTTAAAGTGGACTGGTATTTGGAACAGTTATTTAGCCGGTCAATGCCTGCTGGATAAAGCCGGCGGTGGGATGGGCGATGTGGAAGCCCTGTCCGTAGTCGATGCCGAATTCCTGTAACAGCATCCGAATTTCCTCGTTTTCAACAAATTCCGCGACCGTGCTGATGTGCATGCCGCGAGCCAGTTCACACATAGCCTTGACGATGACGCGATCATCGTGGTTCTGGTGCAGGTTGCGGACAAAGGTGCCGTCAATTTTGACCATATCAACGGGCAGGTTCTTGAGGTACTGGAAAGAAGAATAACCCATACCGAAGTCATCCAGTGCGAAGCGGCAGCCGAGGTTGCGCAGGGATTCGATGAAGTTTTTGGCCTGAGCGAAGTTTTCCACTGCGGCGGTTTCTGTGACTTCGAAAATAAGCGCATGGGGATCGGCGTTATATTTTTCCAGCGCATCTTTCACCAGTTGCACGAACTCGGAATTGCCGAAGTGGCGGCCGGAGAGGTTGACGGCCAGGGTTACCGGTTCTCGGCTGCGCTGAGTTTTGCCCTGTACCTGGATGCTTTTGTTCAGCACCCACCTGTCGATGTCGCTAATGAGGCCGAAGCGCTCGGCGATTTCGAGAAAGTCGGAGGGATAAATCAGCTCGCCATCTTCATCCTGCATGCGCAACAGCGCTTCGTAGTGCGTTATGCGGTTAGTGCGCAGGTCGATGATGGGCTGGTAGTGAAGGACGAACAGATCATTTTCCAGGGCATGGCGGATGCGGCTTTCCCAGTGGATCTTGGTCTGCATGTTGAGCAGCTCTTTATCATCATCGCTATAAACGTGCGCCTGGTTGCGGCCATTACGCTTGGCGGTGTACATGGCGGCATCAGCGCGGGCCAGTAGTTCGCTGGGTGTGGCGCCATGGGTTGGAAACAGGGTGATGCCGATGCTGGCGTTAAGTGTGATGCTGAGTTGATCCGGGAACAGGGGTTGCTCGGACAGGTTTTGCAGCAGGTTTTGTGCAACTTTTAGAGCGCCATTTTCGTTGGTGCGAGGCAGTATAATAGCAAATTCGTCTCCCCCCAGACGGCCGATAAAGTCCACTTCCCGGAGTGAGGACTGTAGCGTCTGGGCGGCGATTATCAGGCATTTATCGCCGGACTGGTGGCCGAGGGTGTCATTGATGTACTTGAACTGATCCAGATCGATAAACAGCAGGGCGCCTTCGAGCTTGAAGCGGATGGCGTAGTTGATCTGGTGAGTCAGTTCTTCCTGGAAATGGTTGCGGTTATACAGACCGGTAAGTGCATCATGGTTAGCCAGATAGAGAATCCGTTGTTCTGATTTTTTCTCCTGGGTGATATCAAGGAACAGACCGCGATAGTGCAGCTGCTGATCGTCATCGTAACCCAGTGTATGAATACTGCGAATCCAGATATAGTCGCCGTTATGGTGGCGTAGTCGGTAGTCCAGTGAAAAGTCACCGGTTTCGGTGAGTTGTTCATTGATTGTGTTGACCACCCAGTCCAGGTCGTTCGGATGCAGATGTTTTTCCCAGAAGCCGGGTGTCAGCCATTGTTCGCAGGGATAGCCCAGCAATTTTTTTGCTTCCTGACTGACGAACAGGAAATCCTTGCTGGCGGGATCAATTTCCAGAACCACAGCATTGACGCTGTTTAGCAGGGTTTCCATGCGTTGTTTTTCGCTTTCAAGAATGCTGTGCTCAGATTTTAGTTTTTTGCTGGCCTGCTGCAGGTGTTCAGCGAGCGCGTTGAAGGAGCGCGCGACATTGCCGATTTCATCCCGGGAATCCAGTGGGATGCGGAACTGCAAATCATTTTCTCCCAGCGCCCGCGCGCCGGCCTCAAGCCAGCGCAGGCCGCGGGTAATATAGAAACTCAGCAACGCAGTGAGCAGCATGGTTACGAGCAGGCCGGCCAGGGCGATAGCAAAATTGATTATCTTGGTGGTGCGAGTTTTTTTAATCAGGCTTTTGAGTGAGTAACCCAGGTGGACTTCACCCAGCGGCGTGTTGTTTTGAGTAATTGGCAGAGTCAGATCCACGGCATCCTTGTTGAGGATCGTCTTTGAGTCGTAAGAGTGTGAGTAGGGGTGATTCTCGAGGCTGAATGCGGCTTTGACATTTTGCTGGTTGTCATAGATAACAGCGTAGATGATGTTGGGATTGTTTTTCAGGCGCTGAATGATTTCATCCAGTAAGGCCTGATCGTTTTTAGCAAGTCCTGGTTCCAGGGCTATGCTTAGTATATCCATTTGATCATCAATGTACTGTTTAAGTTGTTCTTTCTGGCTGTTAAGCGTGAGCTTCGCGCTGTTCCATATGAACAGGGACAACATCAGTCCGACGATCAGGCTGACACCAATGATGAGGCGTGAGGACAGACGAAGTTGCATCAGGCTAATGTAAAACCCGGAACGGTATCAGGGAAGTAGTAAATTTTGGTGTGCACAACATTTTGATTATTTTCACTTCGGGTGTTTATTTGTCCTGTGGATGAAAATCCTGCACCGGCGATAAGGCCGGTGCAGGAGTATAAATTCCAGAGTCTATAAACTATACAAATTGTCTGGCATGAAGGCTAAATAAAAGTTCCTAATTCCTGTCCACTTTACAACACGGTTTTAGACTCTCGTAGGATGTGCTGAGTAAAACGAAGCGCATCGTTCGCGTGTCTAAATAACTGATCCTAATTCCTGTCCACCTTACGTCCTGGTAAACTGCACAGCGGTACCCGGATAAGGCGAGATGCTTTTCATGAATATTCTCACAGAAGTCATTAATTTATTCATCGTTGAATAGCGATGATTCCGTG
>JASBTR010000075.1 GCA_030148325.1 Gammaproteobacteria bacterium | reverse complement strand
GTTTTGTGCACCACAGGCACTTTTTTCGGTCGCCTTTGCGTTTACTTTCTATGGGATAAATTCCTCGCTGCTTGCGGCGAAAACCGGTAGGAGCGGGTGATGAAAACCGGTAGGAGCGGGCTCGCCCGCGAATAGTTTGAGGTTCACCCAACCGCTTTCGCGAGCAAGCTCGCTCCTACGATTTAATCTCTACGGGTTTAATTCCCCACAGCTTGCTGTGATTAATATTAACCGCCAAGACGCAAAGGACGCCAGGAATTGTTTGGCTAAAACTTGGCGTCCTTTGCGTCCTGGCGGTTCAGGTTGTTCCTTTGACTAATACCCCGTAGCTTGCTGCGGGGTTGTTTATTACTCTGTCCGCTTGCGGCAGGGTTGTTTATTTCAACCGCTATTTAGCTCGGCAAACAGCGCGGGCAATCGCCCAGATTTCCACTTTCTCCACACCCTGTCGACGGAATTCGCATGCCAGTGCGTTTGCCGTGTGGCCGCTGGTAATTACGTCATCGACAATGGCGACATGTCGATAGCAGGGTGATCGGTGAACCCGGAAGGCCTGGCGCAGGTTGGCGGCGCGGGAGGTTAATTTCAGCTCGGTCTGCGGACGGGTATGGCGAACCCGCTGCGCAAGGGTTTTTTCCAGTCGAATCCCCAGCGCCTGAGCCAGTGGCCGGGCGAGTTCCAGCGCCTGATTGTAACCCCGTTCACGCAGGCGGCTCGGGTGCAGGGGCACCGGCACGATGCACTCGGGATACTGGCGCAGATTTTCCTGCAGATGCCGGGCGAGCAGGCTGCCGAGCAGGCGAGCGCAGTGTAGCTGCCGGCGGAATTTCAGGCCGGTGATCAGGGCGTCAATTGGCGCCGCATAGATATAGGGCGCCAGTGCCTGATGATAGTGGGGCGGGGAATCCAGGCACTGTCCGCAAACTCGAGTATGGCTGCTTTGTGGAATGGGCAGGGCACAGCGCTGGCAGGCGGATGCATTGCGGGGCAGTGCATGTTCACAGGCGGGGCAAATTCCGTGACGACCGGATTCAGCCGTTCCGCAGAGCAGGCAGGGAAATATATTCAGCCCGATCTGGTTGATATTTAACCTTTTGTTCACTTTTGACCTCCCTGTCAGTTGACACACGTCCTGTAGTGTCTAGAATCCGGCATTCCTTTTTTAGTATATAGCCCGGTAAGTAACAATGGAATCCAGAGCCTCAATCGTTTCAAATACAGATCAATTGCGCCACGACTGGCGGGAAGAAGAAATTGCGGCGTTGTTTGACCAGCCTTTTAATGATCTTCTGTTTCAGGCGCAAAGCATCCATCGTCAGCATTTTGATCCCAATGCGGTGCAGGTAAGTTCCCTGGTGAGTATCAAGACAGGCCGTTGCTCGGAAGATTGTGGCTATTGTCCGCAAAGCGCCCACCACGATGCCGAGCTGGAATCCGAACCGCTGATGCCGCTGGATGAAGTTGTTGAAGCCGCGAAAGCCGCCAGGGCCAAAGGTGCGAGTCGTTTCTGCATGGGTGCGGCCTGGCGTTCGCCGAAAGATCGAGATCTGCAGCCGGTGCTGGAGATGGTCAGGGCGGTGAAGGCGCTGGATATGGATACCTGCATGACTCTGGGCATGCTCAGCCCCGAACAGAGCCGGCAACTGAAACAGGCCGGGCTGGATTACTACAATCATAACCTCGATACCTCACCGGAATTTTATGGCGAGGTAATCTCGACCCGCACCTACCAGGACAGGCTTGATACCCTGCAGCATGTGCGCGATGCCGATATCAAGGTCTGCAGTGGTGGAATTCTTGGTATGGGCGAAGCCCGCCGCGATCGGATTCGCCTGCTGCAACAGCTGGCGAATCAGGAAACGCATCCCGAGAGCGTGCCGATTAATTTGTTAATCAAGGTGGAAGGCACACCGCTGGAAAATGCGCCGGATCTGGATCATCTGGAGTTTGTTCGCAGCATCGCCGTGGCGCGTATTCTCATGCCGCGTTCACAGGTGCGCCTGTCCGCCGGCCGGGAAAGTATGAGCGATGAAACGCAGGCGCTATGTTTTCTTGCCGGGGCCAATTCGATTTTCTACGGTGAAAAATTATTAACCACGTCAAATCCTGCAACGGACAGTGACGTGCAGTTATTTGAACGCCTTGGTATTCGAGCGGTTTGAATCTCTTCAGGTGCAATTCCCCGCTGTGTGTAGCGAAAAGCTGTAGGATGGGTAGAGCGAAGCGAAACCCATCGGCATGTTACGACCGTGCCGGGGTGTAATAGCGGTGTTATTTGATCGACTCAGACAGCAACTGCGTGAACGCGAGCAGGCTCACCAGTATCGCCGCCGTCGGATCATGACCTCGCCCCAGGCCATCGATGTCTGTATCGACGATCGCAATTATCTGAATTTCTGCAGCAACGACTATCTTGGCCTGGCCAATCACCCTGCGCTGAAAGAAAGTTTCAAACAGGCGGTGGATTGTTATGGCGTGGGCAGCGGCTCGGCCCATCTGATCAACGGCCACTCCCATGAGCATCATGCGCTGGAAGAAGAACTGGCGGCCTTTACCGGCCGGCAGCGGGCACTGCTGTTTTCAACCGGTTATATGGCTAATCTCGGACTGGTATCTACCCTGCTCGGCCGCAGTGATACGTTGTTCGAAGACCGGCTAAATCATGCCTCACTAATTGATGCGGGGATTCTGTCCCGCGCCCGCATGCAGCGCTATGCGCACAATGACATGGCCGCACTGAGTGAAAAGCTGGAACAATGCAGCGAGGGTGAGAAATTGATCGCAAGTGATGGTGTGTTCAGTATGGACGGCGATCTGGTGCCCATAGCTGACATGGCGCAACTCGCGAGTGAACATGATGCGCTGTTGATGATCGATGATGCGCACGGGCTGGGTGTGCTGGGCAAAACTGGAGCTGGCAGTCTTGAAAGGGCGGGACTGGATGCCGTGGCCGTGCCGGTACTGATGGGCACGCTGGGCAAGGCGCTGGGAACCTTTGGCGCGTTTGTCGCCGGGGATGAGGTGTTGATCGAAGCCCTGATTAATCATGCTCGCAGCTATGTCTATACCACAGCCCTGCCCCCGGCAGTGGCGGCGGCTACGCGCACCAGTCTGCATCTGCTGCAAACAGAAAGCTGGCGGCGTGAGAAACTGGCTACGCTGGTTGATTACTGGAAGCAGGGTGCCGGCCAGTTGCAATTGCCCTTGATGGATTCCGACACGGCTATTCAGCCGCTGTTGCTGGGTAGCAGTGAGAAAGCCATTCGAATCAGTCAGCAGCTTGAGCAGCAGGGATTTCTGATCGGTGCCATTCGTCCGCCGACAGTCCCCAAAGGCCAGGCGCGCCTGCGTATCACTCTCTCGGCTGAACACGAGCAGGAGCATATCGATCGCCTGCTTGATGTGCTGGAAGATGTGCTGAAAAAGGAAAAGCGTAATGAGTAAGTCGTTGCATGTGGAAGTAAGAGGACAGGGGCGGGATATGGTCCTGTTACATGGCTGGGCCATGCATGGTGGTATCTGGCCTGCGTCCCTGCTTGTTGCGCTGGAAAAAGACTTCCGCCTGCATATAGTGGATCTGCCCGGCCATGGCTATAGTGCCGCCCTGACAAACGGTTTCAGTCTGGCCAGTGTGACCGATGCGCTTCATCATTACGCCAGCACCAGACTGGATGGCCCGGCATGCTGGCTGGGCTGGTCACTCGGCGGCATGCTGGCGGCGAATATCGCAGTACAATACCCGGAAGTAGCAACAAAGCTGGTGCTGGTTTCATCCAGTTTGTGTTTTTGCAAAACAGAAAACTGGCCGCATGCGATGGATGCGGCTGTGCTGGAATTATTTGCCAGCCAGTTGCGCGAAGACTATCGCAGCACCCTGTCGCGGTTTCTTGCCCTGCAGTTTAAGGGCGACAGCCATGCGCGCGAAGGTCTGCGCAATTTGCGTGAACAGTTATTTGCGCGCGGAGAACCGGACAGGCAGAGCCTGGACGAGGGACTGAAAATATTGCTAGATGATGATCTTCGCTGGCAGGCAGGCAAATTATCTCAGCCGGTAAAATTGATCGGCGGAGAATATGACAGCCTGACGCCGGCTGCGGCGCTGGATGCGATAGCCGGCCAGTTTATGCAGGCAGAGGTGTCTACTATCAAAGGTGCGGGTCATGCACCGTTCATTTCCCATACTGAAATTTTTTTACAACAACTGATGCCCTTTATCCATGCCTGAAAAAACTGAAAATGAAACAGGGCTGGATCTTGAGCTGGCGCAGGTGCGTCGCAGTTTCGAACAGGCCGCAGCCGACTATGACGAAGCTGCAGTATTGCAACGGGAAGTGGGAAACCGTCTGCTCGAACGGCTGGAGTATATTCGTTTTAGTCCGACGCGTATTCTCGATCTGGGTGCCGGCACCGGCTTTTGTCAGCGGTCACTGGCATCCCGCTACCCGAATGCTGAAATTCATGCGCTGGACATCGCCCTGCAAATGCTGAAACAGGCGAGAAAGAAAATCAGCTGGTTACGCCGTCTGAAGCGGCGCGATCACTTTGTCAGCGCCGATGTGAACAGCCTGCCCTATGCCGATAACAGTATGGATATGATCGTTTCCAGCCTGACGCTGCAATGGTGCCCGGATCTGGTTGCCGTTTTCAGCGAGTGTCGACGGGTGTTAAAACCGGGCGGTATGTTGCTGTTTTCGAACTTTGGTCCGGAAACCTTAAAAGAGTTGCGCCACTGCTGGTCACGCATCGATGCCTATACGCATGTAAATCAGTTTGCGGATATGCATGACGTTGGTGATGCTATGTTGCAATCAGGGTTTTCTGATCCGGTGGTAGACATGGAAATGATCACCGTGACCTATAAAGATGTGCGCAGCATTATGCAGGACTTAAAACAGATTGGGGCGCATAATGTCACACGCGGCCGCGCCCGTGGTCTGACCGGTAAGGGGCGCCTGCAACAGTTGCAGCAGACCTACGAAGAGTATCGGCAGGAGGGCGTATTACCGGTAAGCCACGAAGTCATTTACGGCCTGGCATGGTGCAGTGAAAACGCGCCGGGAAAGAGCAACCTGCCTGCCGAGATTTACATTTCTCCGCTTGAGATAAAAAAACGCAGAGAACGCTGAGGCGCAGAGGCGCAAAGATTGTTATTTTTTAATCGCTTTGCCTTTGATTCCCCGTTGCCTGCAGGGTAGAAGGCGAACCTGCGATCAGGAGCGTAGGGTGGGCACGATTTTTGTGCCCACCGGGTCAATGGCGCTTAATAGCTTATGGTGCGATTAATCAAGGATGCAACCTCCCCAGCCTGGCAGATTACGTCGATCAGTATAATTTTCCGCGTGGGCACAAAAATCGTGCCCACCCTACTGGGCTATTGTAGGTGCGGCTTCTACCCTTCGGGCACCATGAGCCGCACATGTTCGCCTGAAAGCGAACCTACAATCAATACCGCGTTTATATTGAATGGTTGATAAAAGGTACGATGAAAATGAAAACAACTCGCGGTATTTTTGTTACCGGCACTGACACCGAAGTCGGCAAGACCTTCGTCAGCATTGCCCTACTGGATATGCTCAGGCGCCAGGGTGTGCGCACGGCGGCGATGAAACCGGTGGCCAGCGGCGCGAAAAAAGTCAACGATAAATATCTTAACGATGATGCTTTGCAGTTGCAGCAGGCTGCGGGCATCGATGCGCCTTATGCGCAGGTTAATCCGTTTGTTTTCCCGGAGGCCATTGCCCCGCATATCGCTGCCGCGCGGGCCGGCGTCGAAATTGATTTTGAAACTATAGAACAGTCGTTTCAAAGTTTATCAGAACAGTCAGATTTTATTCTTGTGGAAGGAGTAGGCGGCTGGCTTGCGCCCTTGAACCGGCAACAGACGGTGGCTGATCTGGCTATCGAAATGGCGCTGCCTGTGTTGCTGGTGGTAGGTATGCGCCTGGGCTGTATCAATCATGCCCTGCTGAGCGCGAGGGCGATTGAACAAAGCGGCGCAAAGTTGCTGGGCTGGATAGCCAATAAAGCGCAGGGAAATTACCCCTGTGTGAATGAAAATATCGAAGCCATTGCACAATGGCTCGATGCGCCCCTGCTGGCAACGCTGGCTTATCTTGATGATGCGGCAACTGCCGGGCTGGATATCAGGCTGGAACTGTGATGGTTTTAGACTACTATAGTAGGGTATTTCGCACGGCATGATTGACCTGAATGCTCTGGTATTAAATTATTCTGGAACTGAAAACTGGAATTGGACCAGGCACAATTTACCTCTATTATTTACCCGTACTTTTTGGACAGACTCCAAAAATCAGGTATACTGTGACGGTCTCCCTTTATCTACGGGGATTCAAAGGGCCAGAGGGTGGCCAGTTGCGAAGCACTTACAATCTGTTATTTCAAATAATAATAAGCCGTTAAATTTTTAATTTCTGTCAGGAATGCAGTACCCCAGTATATTTCTGGGCTATTTTGTCGACACAGGCAGTCAGTTTAATTCAGATTTTCAGGACTTCAGCAACGACATTAATTTTGTCAAACACAAAGAGGAGACTACTCGTGGCAACAGCACAAGTAGAAGAGAAATATAATTTTGAGGTCGTGCGATGGTTTACCGTTGCTGCGATAATCTATCTGGTCGTCGGCACCCTGGTTGGGGTTTATATCGCCTCAGAACTGGCCTGGCCGGTTCTGAACTTTGATCTTGCCGAACTGACCTTTGGTCGGCTTCGTCCCCTGCACACTAATGCGGTGATTTTTGCCTTCGGCGGTTGTGCGCTCATGGCAACCGCGTTCTATTCGGTGCAGCGAACCTGCGGCGTGCCCCTGTGGAGCAATGGTCTGGCCTGGTTCACCTTCTGGGGCTGGAACCTGATCATCGTCTCCGCCGTGATCACTCTGCCGCTGGGCATCACCCAGGGTAAGGAATACGCGGAGCTGGAATGGCCGATCGACCTGGCCATCGCCGTTGTCTGGCTGGCCTACTGTATCAACTTCTTCATGACCCTGATGAAGCGCAAGACCTCGCACATCTATGTCTCCAACTGGTTCTTCCTCGGCATGATGGTGATGATCACTTACCTGCATGTGGTTAACAGCCTGGCGATTCCGGTTGGCCTGTTCAAGTCCTACTCGGTCTTCTCCGGCGTACAGGACGCCATGATCCAGTGGTGGTGGGGCCATAATGCGGTGGGCTTCTACCTGACTGCCGGCTTCCTCGGCATCATGTATTATTTTATTCCCAAACAGGCTAACCGGCCGGTGTTCTCCTACCGTCTGTCGGTGATCCACTTCTGGGCGCTGATGTTCGGTTATGTCTGGCTGGGCGCCCATCATCTGCAATACACCGCTCTGCCGGACTGGACCGGCTCGCTGGGTGCCGCCGTTTCCCTGGCCATGATCATTCCGTCCTGGGGTGGTGCCATCAACGGCATGATGACGCTCTCCGGTGCCTGGGACAAATTGCGTACTGACTATGTGCTGCGCTTTTTGATCATGTCGCTGGCCTTCTACGCGATGTCTGTTTTCGAAGGCCCGGTCATGTCGGTGAAAACCGTGAATGCACTTTCTCATTACACTGACTGGACCATCGGTCACGTTCATTCCGGTGCGCTGGGCTGGGTTGCTATGGTCGCGGCCGGTGCGCTCTATCATATGGTGGAACGCCTGTGGAATACGCGCATGTATTCCGCCAGTCTGGTGAACATGCACTTCTGGATGGCCACCATCGGCACCGTGATCTACATCACCGCGATGTGGGTGTCCGGCATCATGCAGGGTCTGATGTGGCGCGACTATGATGCCTTCGGCACGCTGACCTACACCTTTGCCGAGTCGGTTGCCGCTATGCACCCCTATTACGCCATGCGTGCGATAGGCGGTCTGATCTACTGGGCAGGTGGCGCGGTGATGCTCTACAACGTAGTCATGACTATTCGTACAGCCAGCTCACGGCCTGCTGTTACTGCAGCAGCGGCTAACGCCTGATTTAAGGAGCAAGAACAATGGCAGATAAATACTATTCAACAAAACTGCAGGATAAGGCGGAACGTAGCGGCCTGGTCATGCTGTTCCTGCTTATGGTGCTGTTGTCCGTGGGCGGACTGGTGGAAATCGTTCCCCTGTTCTATCTCGATGACACCATGGAACATAACAAATACCCTGAAATCGTCTGGCAACGTAAGTCGGGCCAGACGCTGGACGACTGGAAGCCTGGTGATGGCATACGGCCTTACAAACCGCTGGAGCTGATGGGGCGTATGGTCTATATCCGTGAAGGCTGTTATCTGTGTCACTCACAGATGATCCGTCCTTTCCGTGATGAGAAGGAACGCTACGGGCATTATTCACTGGCCTCCGAGTCCATGTACGACCATCCTTTCCAGTGGGGTTCCAAGCGCACCGGACCGGATCTGGCGCGTGTGGGCGGCAAGTATTCCAACGAATGGCATGTGCGACACCTGCGTGCACCGCGTTCAGTGGTGCCGGAATCAGTGATGCCGAACTACCCCTGGCTGGATAAAAATATTGTCGATGCGGATGAGGCAGTGGCCACCATGCAAGGCATGAAGATGGTTGGCGTGCCCTACACCGATGAGGATTTTGCAGCCGCTGCGGCCAGCGTCGAGGGCAGGACAGAAATGGATGCCGTGGTCGCCTACCTGCAGGTGCTGGGCACCATGGTTCGGTTCAATGACAGCGTTGATTACCGTGAATAGCCTCAAGGAATATTTCAGTACAGACTGGGCGGCGATGACGCTGCACGACTGGATCGGCATGATTATGACCGTAAGCATATTTATTCTTATGCTGATCGCCTATGTACTGGTGTTCCATCCGAAAAACAGGGACAGGCTGGAAGCTCAACGCCATATCCCGATCGATGATGACCGTTTAGATACGGAGGAAAAGAAATGACTGAAAAGAAAAATCCATACAGCGTGCCGACCACCGGGCATGTGTGGGATGAGAATCTGGGTGAGTTGGTGAACCAGCCGCCGAAGTGGTGGTGGATCGGCTTTCATGCAAGCTGGATGTTCGTACTGATTTACACGTTGATCTATCCTTCCTGGCCCCTGATCAACAGCCACTCCAAGGGCCTGATTGGCTGGACTTCGATCAAGGAATATAAGGAAGACATGCAGGAAATCAAGGCCGTGCGCGCCAAATATGAAGACAAACTGCCGGGCATGTCGGTGGCGGCGATTCTGGCCGATGATGAGCTGAGCGAATATGCCGTACGTTCCGCCAAGGTGTTGTTTGGTGATAACTGTGCTGCCTGTCATGGTGCAGGCGGCTCCGGTAATCCCGGCTTCCCGGTACTGGCCGATGATGACTGGCTTTATGGCGGCAGTATCGAG